>NZ_JBJJLB010000020.1:0-54892 GCF_045449795.1 Marinobacter alkalisoli | reverse complement strand
TGACCGCCGTCCCAAACAAAAATGATCACAAAGACCACTATCCACTTTTTCAACCACCCTTCCATACCACTGATTTAGAAAGGAAACTTACAGGTATCTACAAACGCACCCAGTTCATGGTCGCAATGATCATTTTTCCAGTTGTCAGCCCCCTCCCCGCCAACCAACCGCTGAAAACTTTCAGCGCCAGAATGCCACCGGTAGCTTCGGCTGATAGCTAATCAGGCCATATGGCATTGGTGGACTCTATAGAGGTGGAGGGCTCTTAACCCGTGTACTAGCTTGAAGTAGGTCATGCAGTACACAACTTCGGCTTCAATGCATTTTTTCAGAGTATCGTAGTTATGGTAAGTCCAGCTCAGCAGACTCCCGACCCGGAAACCACGTGGCGACAAAAACTGTCAGGCGTTCTGGATATGTTCGCCTTTCCTTTGCGCACCTCCCATTACGTCGAACTGGTCAACCCGCTCTGGAGCACCCACCAGATGCAGGCGCAGGTCGTCGATGTGTGGGACGAGACCAAGGATGCTCGCACCATTACCCTGCGCCCTGGCGTGAACTGGCGATTGAACCGGCCCGGACAGCATGTTCGCATCGGTATTCCTGTTGAGGGCCGACACTATACCCGCACCTACACGATATCCTCTCCGCCGGAGCGTAATGACGACTGCTTTACGATCACCGTGAAGATTATCGAGGGAGGGCGCGTATCCAGACATATCGTCCGCAATATCAAAGTCGGTGACTACCTGCCCATAGGTCTGCCCCAGGGCGACTTCTATCTGCCAGATGCCTCTCCGATCCAGCCCCTGTTTATTACAGCCGGTAGCGGGATCACGCCAGCCATGAGCATGATACGAAGTCTGGTTGCGCAGGAGCGGTTGCCGGACACGGTGCACATACATTACGCACCTCACGAGTTCGATGTGATCTTCAGTAAAGAGCTGCGACAGCTCGCGGCGGATAAGGCGCAGTACCACCTCCACGAGGTGCACACCCAGGAACTTGGTGAACAGAAACAGACCAGGGGCTATTTCAGTGAGGAGCAGTTGGAATCGCTCTGCCCTGACTGGAAAGAGCGGGATTGCTACGCCTGTGGCCCCCCGGGGCTACTCGCCGCTCTGGAAGACCTGTATGAGCAGGCTGGACTCAGGCGCCGACTGCATATTGAGCGTTTCCTGGCGGATTTTGCCGAGGTACCGAAAGACGCCGTTGGCGGCAAGGTCCGCTTTGCCCTGAGTAACCTTGATGTAGACGCCGACAGCGAAACCAATCTGTTACGGATTGCCGAAGACGCTGGTATGAATCCGCCCCATGGCTGCCGTATGGGTATCTGCCATACCTGCAACACCAGGCTGGTCTCGGGTTGTGTGCGTGATTTACGTACCGGCGAGGTGTTGAACGAAGCCGGCGCCATTGTGCAGACCTGTGTGTGCGCCGCTGCTGGCGACTGTGAATTGGATCTTTAGGAGTACACGATGGCTACCAAGAAACCCCTGCCGGTGGATCTTACCGACGAGCAGATTGACGAATTCGGCCGTGAAATGGAGGCGATTTATGATGACATCATGAAGAGTCGAGGTGAGAGTGATCGCCAATACATCCTGGGGCTGATCCGGACGCAGAGAAGCATGGCCCTGATTGGCCGTTTGTTTATGTATGCGGGTCTGTTCTTCCTGCCTGCCTGGTCCCATGCGCTGGCCGGCTGGACCGCGACATTGCTGATCATGGGGCTGGGTACGTTCATGCTTGGCATTGCCAAGATTCTGGAAAACATGGAAATTGCCCATAACGTCCTGCATGCGCAGTGGGACTGGATGAAGGATCCCGATATCCAGTCCAATACCTGGGAATGGGACACCATGAGCCCGTCGGATCGCTGGATGCATTCCCACAACGTGGTTCACCACACCTGGACCAATGTCCTGGAGAAAGATCTCGATGTCGGATACGGCATTATGCGGGTGACGCCTTTGCAGGAGTGGCATCCCAAATATCTGCCCCAGCCTGTTTATTTCATCCTGCTTATGCTGTTCTTTGAGGAAGGCGTAGCGTTGCATGAACAGGCCCTGGTGGATGTGATCGAAGGCCGCAAGAAGGCATCAGAACTCAAGCCACTGGCGAGCCGTATCGGGCGCAAGATCTGGGGTCAGGTTCGCAAGGACTACATCATGTGGCCTGGACTGGCGGCATTGATCGCCGTGCCGGTTTCCCTGTTTGTGCCGGCCTCCCCTTTCCTGGTCTTCGGGCTGGTGGCCGGGGCGAACTTCATCGCCAACATCATGCGCAATATCTGGGCCTTCATGATCATATTTTGCGGCCACTTCCCCGAAGGCGTGTATAACTTTACCCCCGATCAGGTGGAGGGGGAATCCCGTGGCCAATGGTACCTTCGTCAGCTCCTCGGCTCCGCCAATATTACCGGAGGCAGTCTGTTCCATGTGCTCTCCGGTAACCTGAGCCACCAGATTGAACACCACCTGTTTCCTGACATGTGCAGCAATCGATATCCGGAAGCCTCCCAGCGGGTGCGGGCCGTGGCTGCCCGCTATGGCTTGCCATACAACCGGGCATCCCTGTGGCGGCAGTTTGGCACTACCTGGCTGAAAAACTTACGGCTGGCATTTCCAGGGGGCAGACCACAACCGGAAGTCGCCCGCGCCTGACGCGAGCCCCCGATGAACTGTGGACCCTGCCCCCGGAAAACTCAGAGGTCCTCCAGACTTCCACGGGCAACCTCTGTGATTGTTGCCCAATCCTTGGAAGCAATCGCGTCACCCGGGGTCAGCCAGCTTCCACCGACTGCCTGGACGTTGCCCAGGGCCAGGTAATCCCTGGCGGTGTCGCGACGGATACCGCCTGTCGGGCAGAAGGTGACGTCCGGGAATGGACCGCTGAAGGCTTTCAGGGCTGGAATGCCACCGGCGACTTCGGCCGGGAAGAATTTGAATTCCCGATAGCCGAGGTTATATCCCACCATCAGTTCGGAGATGGTGGAGATTCCCGGCAACAGCGGGGCTTCGGAGGTCAGACCGAACTCCAGGATGGCTTCGGTAACGCCCGGGGTGATCACAAACTGCGCACCGGCCGCCTCTACCTGACGGTATTGGGCGATGCTGGTAACGGTTCCGGCGCCAACCCAGGCGTCAGGAATGGCTTTGCGGACCCGCTCTATGGCTTTGACGCCGTGCTCGGTGCGCAGGGTAATTTCCAGTACGTTGATGCCGCCGTCCACCAATGCCTGGCACAGCGGCACCGCGTCATCAAGATCGTGAATGGCGATCACCGGGACCAGAGGTGAAGACTCCAGCACGGCCCTGACTCGCTCACGGTGGAAATCGGATAGTTGATTCATGGGTCTACTCCATATTGAAATTCGGGGGCGGGCTCAGGGGCTCCAGAACACTTGCAAACCGGGCTTCAGGAAGCCGCGAATGGGCATGGCCATGACGTCATCCGGGGTGTCCAGCGCCTTCTCCAGGGTATCCAGCTTATCCGTGCCTTTAAGATGCAAGGCGATAAACCGGGCATCGCGCAGGGCCGGCCAGGTCAGGGTGATTCGCTTTTGCGGTTGCGACGGTGGCGTCATGGCGGCAACGATATCCCGGCATTCCGGGTCCATTGCGTGGGGCAGTTCTACTGCATCCGGGAACAGGGAGGCGGTATGACCATCGTTACCCATGCCCAGAATCACCACATCCAGCGGCAGCGACAACCCGGCGAGTTCGGCTTTGACGGCGTCCAGCCCCTCTGCCGGCGTTGCACCGGACTGCTTCAGGGACAGGAAACGGGCCTCGGCCGCATTGTTCTGCAGCAGGGTTTCCTTCACCAGTCGGGTGTTGCTGGCCGGATCGGTTTCCTCAACCCAGCGCTCATCCGCCAGCAAGACATCCACCCGCCCCCAATCCAGCTCCTTGCGGGACAAGGCTGTGAAAAACGGCATGGGCGTTGATCCGCCGGACACCACCAGGGACGCTCGCTCGGCCTCCGCCAGACGTTTCTTGAGGAAACCCGACACCGTCTCTGCCAGCTCAAGGGCTACTTGTTCCGGTGTTTCTCCAAACCGGGGCTCAACACCCCGGGGGAACTGAATATCAGGCGTCTTCATACCAGCTCCTCCCATCCCTGGTGATCATGGCGATGGAGGCAACCGGCCCCCAGGTGCCTGCCGCGTAGCGCTTGGGCGGTTCGCCACTGTCATTCCAGTTGCCAATCACGCGGTCGACCCAACGCCAGGCATGCTCGACTTCATCACGGCGAACAAACAGGTACTGGTTCCCTTTCATCACCTCCCACAACAGGCGCTCATAGGCATCCGGGATGCGATCGGTATGGAAGGTTTCAGAGAAGGTCAGCTCCAGCGGCCCCTGACGCAGCCTCATGCCTTTGTCCAGGCCCTGGTCCTTGGTCAGGATTTTCAGGGACATGCCTTCATCCGGCTGCAGGCGAATAATCAGCTTGTTGTTCGCCAGGTGCTTCTGATCCGGATCGAAGATGTAGTGAGGGGCCGGCTTGAAGTGAATAATGATCTGCGAAAGCTTTTCCGGCAGGCGCTTACCTGTCCGGATATAAAAAGGCACGCCAGACCAGCGCCAGTTCTCGATCTCCGCCTTCAGCGCCACGAAGGTCTCCGTGGGGCTGCCCTTGTTGGCACCTTCCTCTTCAAGGTATCCGGGCACCGGTTGGCCATTGCTGGTGCCTGCGGTGTACTGGCCGCGCACCACATGGCTATCCATCAACTCAGGCGTGATTTCTCTCAACGCCTTGAGCACCTTGACCTTTTCATCACGAATGCTGTCCGCGGAAAGGTCCGATGGCGGGTCCATGGCAATCAGGCAGAGCAACTGCAGCAGGTGATTCTGGATCATGTCCCGAATCTGGCCAGCCTTGTCGAAGTAGCCCCAGCGGCCCTCAATACCAACGCTCTCGGCCACTGTGATCTCAACATGGGAAATGTGGTTCTGATCCCACTGGGAGGCGAACAGGTTGTTGGCGAACCTCAGTGCGATCAGGTTCTGGACCGTCTCCTTACCCAGATAATGGTCGATGCGGAATAGCTGATCTTCACGGTAAACCTCACCCAGCTCATCGTTGATAACCTTGGATGACGCCAGGTCGTGACCGATCGGTTTCTCGACTACTACGCGGGTCTGATCCGTGCAGCAGTTGGCACTTCTCAGGTTGCGCGCGATGACACCGTACATCGACGGTGGCGTCGCCATATAAACAATGAGATTACCTTCAGGTGTCCCGCGCCACTCGTTCAGTGCGTCATACCCATCCGGATCGGTAAAGTCCAGGTACAGGTACTCCACCCGTTGCAGGAAGGATTCGACCAGGGCTTCGTCAAATTCGTGGGGTTTAACATGTTCCCTGAGCTTGTCCTGGAGCAACTTTCGTGCGCCTGCCGTATCGACCTTATTGCGGGCGATCGCCAGAATCCGACTCCCCGGATCCAGCAGACCAGAGCGCTCCAGCTGATACAGTGCGGGAAAAAGCTTACGCTGCGCCAGGTCACCCAGCGCTCCAAACATCATCAGGTCACAACGGGTACTGTTGTTATCGGCCATTGGTTCCGTCTCTCATTCCAAACCACAATGTAGTAATATTAAACAAATAATGACATCGAAATCCGGTCATTCCAAGAAAAAAATCCATATTTTGATATTTTTACTACCGCATAATCGCTGAAAACACGGTATAATCAGCGCAAAATGTCACCACGAACGCCGATGATCCAGGGAGTACCCTTTAATGGCTGCGAACCAGGCGAACCGCGACGATAATCTGATTGAAGACATCCAGGCGCGACTGGACAGTCTAAACAAGTCCGAACGCAAGGTGGCCGAGGCCATCCTACGCGATCCCACCGCCGCAACCCGCTACAGCATTGCCGCGCTTGCCCGAGCAGCCGATGTCAGCGAACCCACCGTTAACCGGTTCTGCCGCGGCTTCTCCGCAACCGGCTTTCCGGACTTCAAGATCCGGCTGGCCCAGAGCATCGCCACCGGCACCCCCTATATCGGCCAGAATGTCGAACCAGACGACACCGTGGCCGAGTTTGCGGACAAGATCGTGCTGAGTACCATCGCGAGTCTCGACAAGGCGCGCCAGGCGCTGGACCCCAAAGCCCTGGCAACCGCGATTGATTACCTGATTCAGGCGAAACAGATCAACTTCTTCGGTATGGGTGGCTCCGCACCCGTAGCCCTGGACGCCCAGCACAAGTTTTTCCGCTTCAACATTCCGGTCATGTCTTACGACGATGCACTCATGCAACGCATGGTCGCTGCCGGTTCAGCCACCGGTGATGTGATCGTAATGATCTCCTACACTGGCCGCACAAAAGAAACCGTGGACATTGCACGAATCGCCAGGGAAAACGGGGCAACCGTTATCGGCATCACCAATCCGGACTCTCCCCTCGGCGATGTCTGCACCGTCGTACTCGAGGTAACCGCCCCGGAAGACACCGAGGTTTACATGCCAATGTCCTCAAGGATCATTCATCTGACCGTGATCGACATCCTGGCAACCGGCGTCACACTCAAACGCGGTGCGGACTTTCTTGGCCACCTGAAGAAAATCAAGGAAAGCCTGAAGCCAACACGCTTCCCATCGGAGTAACCCTGCCAATAAGGTAGCAGAGCGATTGGTTGAGGGGCTCATCCTTCTACGCCCCTCCTCCCCCTGAAAACTACCCCCCCTTTTTCTCCGGCATGGAGGATGCACCCACCGCTATGTTGCAGGACTATGAAATCCGGTTTCCCAATGTCCGATTGGCAGAAGCTGCAATCGAGGGAACCGGAAGTCAGATCCGGACACGGCAGCTCACAGTATGCGTCAACCGGAGATTCCGCTTCCCTGACATTCAAAAAAGACAAAAAGCACAGGACCCTATGATGCAAAACAATAAGCGCTTCCTTGCACAAAAACTCCCCCTGGCTGCGGCAGTGACGGCAGCCATCATGGCGACACCCGCCGTAGCGGTGGATTTTCACGGCTATGCACGGGCCGGCGGCTCTACCAACCTCGGCAGCGGCGGTGAACAGACCTGCTTCGGCAACGGCGCTACAGGCCATTATGTCGGACGTCTGGCCGATGAGTGCGACACCTATGCAGAAATCAGCCTGGGCGACGAGCTTTACAACGAGGACGGCCGATCGTTCCGGTTCGAGTCCATGGTGTCGTATGGCGCGAGCGACCAGGGCAATGACTTTCAGAGCTTTTCAAGAAGCGACGTTGGTGGCGGCTATGACGGCGGCGACATCGCCTTGCGCCAGCTCTACATCGCCGGTGACAACGTCATTGAATCCCTGCCCGGCTCTACCCTTTGGGCAGGCAAACGTTACTACCAGCGGCTGGATGTCCACCACCTGGATCTGTACTACCTGAACAACTCCGGTTACGGCGCCGGCGTTGAAAACATTTCCGCCGGGCCTGGCAAACTGTCCGTAGCGTACGTCAATCACGACAATCCCGACGGCGACACTGCCGAGATCGTCCAGAACAACAAGTTCGATCTTCGATATGCCCTCCCACTGGGTGACAGCACTCTCACGCTGGCCGGCGTTTACGCCATGGCGGACCTGACCGAACAGCAGGAAGATCTTGGCATTGAAGACGAGGACGGCTACCACTTCCTCGCCGAACTCGCATCAGGCTTCATGGGCGGCTTCAACAAATTCGTTGTCCAGTATGGCGCCGACTCCATGGGCTTTACCGGCTTTGAAGCCGGCGGTCCCGGCCGTGTCGACAACGGCAACGTGGCAGGCTACCTGGAAAGCAGCTGGCGCATTCTGGACCACGGCGTGGTCAAGCTAGGTGATAAGTGGGAAATGGGTTACTCCGCCCTGTACCAGCAAGGCAAGCCCTTTGACTCAGCCCAGGATGATGCCGAACGCATCAGCGTGGTGGTTCGCCCGACCTATAACTGGAGCCCGATCAGCAGCACCGCGATCGAAGTAGGCTACGACGACGTCACGTTCAACGGCGTGGATGCCGAATCCCAGGATCTGCAGAAAATTGCCATCGCCCAGCAATGGCAGGCAGGCCCCGGTTACTGGGCTCGCCCGGTCATCCGCACCTATGCAGCCGCCTTCTTCGGTGATCAGGCTGAAGGCGCGCGCGGTGGCGAGGGTATCGACGGTGATATCCAGATCGGCGCCCAGATCGAAGCCTGGTGGTAAGGCTCTAAACTCCACACTCTCTCGTTGGACCTCCTTGGGCCGGCTTATCAGCCGGCCCTTTTTTGTGGACATCTGCCCGTCCCTTTCTCCTCCCCATACGCCGCGCAAGCTACGCCTCCAAAAGTCTGCTTCCGAAGGATGTGCCCTGCCCGGGTTCACGCAACCATGAAACCGTGACGTTTGCGCTCTGGCATTGTCGGTGCGCAAAGCACATTTCAAACAAAAACAATGGAAAAAGGATATTCGTTATGCCTGACCATAAACTGGTTGCAGGCGGCTGGGCCCTGGTGTTTTCACTGGCTCTGGTCGGCTGCAACAACGATAGCAGCAACTCTTCTCCCGATTCCGGCGATAGCGAAGGCGGAAACTCAACTGCCCTGCTGGAACCCGGTGAGAACGAAGCAATTCTCTACTACAAACGTCCTGAAGGTGATTACAGCGGCTGGGGCCTGCACCTGTGGAACGACGCCGCGTCCGGCTGTGACGGCCTGGCCGATGACGTGCCAACGGAATGGAGCAACCCGCACACCTATAGCGGCGTCAATGACACTTACGGGGCCTACTACATCATCCCCATGCGCGATGGCGGAGACTGCATCAACTTCATCATGCACAAGGGTGATGAAAAGGACCTGGGTGATGACAACAAGCGCTGGCACTTTGATGCCCTGGGCAACCGCATTTTTACGCTCAGTGGCAGTGAGTTGTTATCCCCCGAGCCGATTGAAGCCGAGGGCCTGACCATCGATGGCGCCAGGGCACACTGGCTGGATGCCAACACCCTGGTGTTTGCGGACACCGGTAACGCAACGCGCGTAGAGCTCCGTTACGATGCCAGCGCGGGTATCACCGTCGATGATGCCGACAAGACCCTTCAAAACGGAACCACCATCCAACTGAGCGCCACAACCCTGTCGCCCGAGCTGGAACAGGCCTTCCCCCACCTGGCAGGCTGGCCTGCCTATTCCGTGGATACAGATGCGCAAACCCGGACGGAGGCCTTGCGCAGCCAACTGGTAGCCGGCGCCTATAACAGTGACGATGAACTGGTATCCGCCACGCGCGTGCAAATTCCCGGTGTACTGGATGATCTGTACGCCTACGATGGCTCCCTGGGCGCGACGGTTAACGGCGCCGACACCGACTTTGCCGTGTGGGCGCCAACGGCACAAAGCATGCGCTTGCACGTATTCAACGCCGACGGCAGCATGGTCAGCGGCTACCCTGTCGACATGACACGCAACAATGGTGTCTGGGAGCACACCGGCAACACCGCGGAGGTTGATCGCAAGTTCTACCAGTACGAGGTGACGGTATACCATCCGCGCACCGATGCCATCGAAACCACGATGACCTCGGACCCTTACGCCCTCAGCCTGTCAGAAAATGGCGTGTATGCGCAGGTGGTCAACCTGGATGACAGCGATCTGAAACCGGCCAACTGGGACAGCCTGAGCACACCGCCCATGCAAGCCCCGGAAGACGTCGTGGTGTACGAAACCCATATTCGGGATTTCAGCGCCACGGATGAAACGGTGGCCGCAGCCAACCGTGGCAAGTACGCGGCGTTCACGGAAACCGCCAGCGATGGCATTGCTCACCTTGAAGCCATGGCGAATGCGGGCATCACCCACCTCCACCTGTTGCCGGCGTTTGATATCGCCACGGTCAACGAAAATCCGGCGGAGGTCGTCAACCTGGACGATGATTTCAGCAAGCTCTGCGACCTGTCGGATGAGGCAGCGGAAAACTACGCCGGCCACTGCAACAGCGGAAACACCGTCCGCACGGTACTGGAGTCATTCGACCCGACAACCGGTGATGCCCAGGCGCTGTACGGAACGTTCCGCGGCCTGGACAGCTTCAACTGGGGCTACGACCCGGTCCATTACACTGTTCCGGAGGGCAGCTATGCCTCGGATGCCGACGGCGTAACCCGGATTCTGGAGTTCCGCCAGATGGTACAGGCGGCGACCGGGCTTGGCTTGAATGTGGTTCTGGACGTGGTTTACAACCACACCAATGCGTCCGGACTGGCGGAAAAGTCGGTACTGGACAAGCTGGTGCCCGGCTACTACCACCGCCAGAACCCCCAAACCGGCATGGTTGAGCAGTCCACCTGCTGTGAAAATACCGCATCCGAGCACCGGATGATGGAAAAACTGATGGTTGACTCCCTGGTGACCTGGACTTCCGAGTACAGCATCTCCGGCTTCCGATTCGACCTGATGGGTCACCACATGTTGTCCAATATGGAGAAAGCGCTGAATGCAGTGAAAGCGGTTGATCCGGATACTTACTTCTACGGCGAGGCCTGGAACTTTGGCGAGGTGGCCAATAACGCTCGCGGCGTCAATGCCATCCAGCCCAACATGGCGGGTACCGGTATCGGCTCATTCAATGATCGATTGCGCGATGCTGTGCGTGGAGGCGGCCCGTTCGACGGCGGTGATGCCCTGCGGGCCAATCAGGGCTTTGCCAACGGACTGTTCAGCATTCCCAACGATCGCAACAGCGGAAGTGACGCGGAGAAGGAGCGTCTGCTGCAGATCAGCGACTGGATTCGTATCGGCATTGCCGGCAGCCTGAGCAACTACCCTCTGGTGACGGCGGACGGGGCCACCAGAACTGGCGCGGAGATCGACTACAACGGTCAGAACGCCGGTTACACCGCCGACCCTCAGGAAATCATCAACTACGTATCCAAGCACGACAACCAGACACTCTGGGACAACAACCAGTACAAGGCCGATTTTGCCACCACACGCCAGGAGCGCGCCCAGATGCAGGTGGTCGGTCTGTCGGTGCCCATTCTCAGCCAGGGTATTCCGTTCATCCATATGGGCTCGGAGCTGCTGCGCTCCAAATCCATGGAGCGGGACAGCTACGATTCCGGAGACTGGTTCAACGAGGTGGACTTCAGCTACCAGGAAACCGCCTGGAATCGCGGCCTGCCCCGGCAGGACAAGGATGGCGCCAACTGGGAACTGATTACCGAGATCATCGGCCAGTTTGCGACCGGCCCCACACCGGGCGAGATCAGCTACACCCGTGAACAGGTGGAGAAACTGCTGTCGGTGCGCAGCCAGAGCGAGCTATTCCGGCTGCAAACGGCTGAACAGGTCAGCGAGCGCCTGAGCTTCCACAACACCGGGGCTGATCAGCTACCCGGCGTGATTCTGTTCAGCCTGGACGACGGCCCGGATAACGGGCTGGCCGACCTAGACAGCGATGTCGACCAGATTGTGGTGGTTATCAACGGCACCGGATCAGAGCAATCCCTGGACACCGGCCTGAGTGGCACCTTCACAGTGATGACTGACACGTCACCGACGGCAAGCGCCGCGGCAGCGAGCGGCACCTTCACAGTGCCCGGGCTGTCCGTCGCCGTGTTCAGCAGATAATTATGCTATCAAGGCACCCGTTTGACGGGTGCCTTTTTCGTTTACTGGCGCTCGACTTCAGCGTTCTCCCGGAGGTATTGCTGATAAGCCCGGTATTCTCGCTGGCCTTCCAGTGACGCCAGGAAGTTACGAAGCTGGCTGAACTCCTCCCCTTCCCGGTTCGCGTCCCCTTCATTCACAGCATCAAGGGCAATAATGGCGATGCCGTCATCCGACAGGACCGAGCCAAAGACCGCTTGGTCGCCTTCCGGACGTTCGAGAGAAAAGACGCCGGACATGATCGCGCCCCCAAGAATGGGGCTGTTTCGTGGCTGATCTTCATAAGACTGCCAGTCACCAACGCCCATCTCTTCCGGCTCCTTGCCAGACTCCAGCTCGGCAATCAGGGTATCCGCACGCTCTCTCAGTGCTTCCCGGGTCTTCTGCTCCAGCAGTGCCATACGAATCTCGTCACGCACGGCTTCCAGAGGTTGCTCCTCGGCTTCGTAATAAGTCTTCACGCGGGCAACCACCGACACATTGTCACCAACTCCAATCAGTTCGGTGTTGAAACGATCCTTCAGGACATCGTCGGAAAACAGTTGGCGAACCAGGCCGGCGTGGTCAAAGGGCGCGTCGCCGCCATCCCGGGTAACACCTTCCGTTTCGCGGATCTCCAGCCCCAGCTCCTGCGCCGGCGCGTTGAGATCGTCGGCCGCATAGGCAGAGTCGGCCAGCTGGGTGCGGACCTCGGCAAAGCGATCCTGGGCCTGGCTCTGTGCCAGCTCACGGCGCAACTCAGCTTCCATTTCCTCAAGTGGCGGCACCTCGGAGCTACGAACATCCAGTAGCTTGATCAGGTGCACCCCGAAGCTGGTTTCCACCGGCTCGGAGATCTCCCCCTTTTCCAGGGCAAACAGCGCTTCTTCAAAGGCCTCGTCATAGATGCCGCGTTCCGCAAAACCCAGATCGCCCCCCTGTTCCGCCGACATGGTGTCAACAGAGAACTCTTCGGCCAGATCGGCAAAGTCTTCGCCGGACTCCAGGCGCTCCTGAATCTCAGACATCGTCTCAGACGCGCTCTCGCCGTCCTCAATCAGGATGTGGGCTGCGCGACGCTCCTCACTTGCCAGTTCAGAGGCCTGTTGCTTGTAGTAGGCCTCAAGGTCCTCGTCGCTGACCTCAACGGTTTCTGCCAGGGCTTCCAGAGAAAGCGCGATGTATTCGGCGTCCACTCGCTCCGGCAGGCGATATTGATCGATATTGTCCTGGTAATAGGCTTCGATCTCGGCATCGCTCACTTCAACGCCGTCACGAACGGCCTCGGCAGACACCGTCAGCATCCGGAAATCACGGGTCTGATTCTGAATACGCAGCAACTGCGCAACATTTTCATCGGTTACCACCCCGCTCTGGGCGATCCCGGCACGAATCTGGTTGACCACGTACTGCTTGCGCATGGCTTCACGGAACTCACCCACGCCCATGCCCATATTGCGAACGGCAGCCACGAAACGGTCACGGTTGAACGTGCCATCGACCTGGAACTGCGGCATCTGGGTAATCAGGGAATCAATGTCCTCGTCCGACAGCGCCAGCCCCTGGGCATTGGCGTCCTGAATCAGCACTTGCTGCTGAATCAGCGACTCGAGCACATCGCGGCGAATCCGGTCTTCATCAAGCAGGGAAGGATCGGGATTCTCCATCTCGGACAGACGACGCTGACCTTCCATTTGCACAACACGCAGGAACTCGCGCTCGGTGATGTCTTCTCCGTTTACGGTAGCCACTTCGGGCTCGCCGGAAAATCCACCAACGATTGCATCCATCCCCCAGATGGAGAGTGAAACGATCAAAAGACCGATGATGATTTTGGCAATGGTGCCCTGGGCATTTTCCCGAATATCTTGAAGCATGTTTCTCCCGGATCCCTGATCAAAGTCGAGCTGATTCTTGTCGTGAGATGACGAAATTTAAGAGGCTTAACGTAAAAAGGCGCATCCTGTCCGGAATGCGCCTTGAATTCATCTGGAGCTGGCTGGCGTCGGAGTTGACCCCGGGCCAACCGCTCCGGCAGCACCCGCATGACCGGCGCCGCCAGAGAAAGAACCGTTTACTTAACGGAGTCTTTCAGGGCCTTACCTGCCTTGAACCCAGGCACTTTGGAGGCCGGAATCTTGATCTCGGCACCAGTCTGCGGGTTGCGACCAGTACGGGCAGCACGCTCTTTTACGGAGAAGGTACCAAAACCGATCAGAGTTACCTGATCGCCTTTTTTCAGGGCACCGGTGATGGAGTTGGTCATTGCATCCAGAGCACGGCCAGCGGCGGCTTTGGAGATATCTGCGGACTCTGCAATTGCATCGATTAGTTCGGACTTGTTCACACTAAACCCCTTCGATTTCAGGTTGAAGATGTTATAGGTTGGTTTGTTTTTTCTCGGACGTTCTCGACTATCGCATAAGCGGTCAGAGAATTCCATTCTTCAGTTTTCTTATTCCTTTCGGTTGTTAACCGGTGTTCGGAATAGGCACTTACTGCGCGGGAGCCCTTGGTATTGGCTGCTTCACGGCGAAACAGTTATACCAATGGGCTCTCCGGCGTGTCAACAACTCATCAAGGGTTTAATGTGTATTTATGCGCTCAGCAGTATCGGAATCATCGTCCCTCGGTTTCCCGGATCCGGTTTCGGGGGACGAATCTGCGGCTCTCGCCTCTGGCGAATAAGCCAGCGCGACATCCAGAACCTCATCAATCCATTTCGCCGGAATGATCTCCAGTGATTCCTTGATATTGTCCGGTATCTCTTTGAGATCACGAACATTTTCGTCCGGGATAACCACGGTCTTGATACCGCCCCGATGGGCCGCCAGCAGCTTCTCCTTGAGGCCGCCAATGGGCAGGACGCGGCCACGCAGGGTGATTTCACCCGTCATCGCAACATCGGCACGCACCGGAATTTTGGTGAGTGAAGAAACCAGTGCTGTACACATGCCAATACCGGCGCTGGGACCATCTTTTGGTGTCGCGCCCTCGGGAACGTGCACGTGCAAATCGTGCTTTTCGTGAAAATCATCCGCGATCCCCAGTCCGGGCGCCCGGCTTCTGACCACCGTCAGCGCCGTCTGGATGGACTCCTGCATGACGTCACCCAGGGAACCGGTTTTCACCACGCGCCCCTTACCCTTGGTCAGGGCACACTCAATAGTCAGCAATTCACCGCCAACCTGAGTCCACGCCAGGCCTGTCACCTGACCGATCTGGTTGGTTTCTTCCGCCAGCCCGTACTTGAACCGTTTGACACCGGAATAGTCTTCCAACACCTCCGGAGAGAGCGTCACAGAGACCTTCTCGCCACTTTCCACGTGTTCACGCACAACCTTGCGGCAGATCTTCGCAATCTCACGCTCCAGGCCGCGTACACCGGCTTCCCGGGTGTAATAGCGGATCAGGTCCCGCAGGGTCTCCTCGGGAATCGTGAGCTCATCCTTGCGCAGACCGTTGGCCTTGATCTGCTTGGGCAGCAGGTAGCGCAGGGCGATATTGACCTTTTCGTCCTCGGTGTAACCCGGGATGCGAATGATCTCCATGCGATCCAGCAGCGCGGACGGAATATCCATGGAGTTGGACGTACACACGAACATGACATCCGAAAGGTCGTAGTCCACTTCTAGGTAATGGTCGTTAAAGGTGTGGTTCTGCTCCGGGTCCAGCACCTCCAGCAGTGCCGACGCGGGATCGCCGCGATGGTCCATGCCCATCTTGTCGATCTCGTCAAACAGGAAGAGCGGGTTCTTCACTCCAACCTTGGACAGCTTCTGGAGCAGTTTGCCTGGCAAAGCGCCAATGTACGTCTTGCGATGACCACGAATTTCCGCCTCGTCACGCACACCACCCAGCGCCATGCGGGTGTACTTGCGGTTAGTCGCACGGGCAATGGACTGGCCCAGCGAGGTTTTACCCACACCGGGAGGGCCAACCAGACACAGCACAGGGCCCTTCACTTTCTTCACCCGGCTTTGTACCGCCAGGTATTCCAGAATGCGCTTCTTGACCTCATCCAGACCGTAGTGGTCCCTGTCGAGGATCTCGCGGGCTTTCTCGATATCATGACGGACGCGGCTGCGCTTCTTCCAGGGCACCGCCAGCATCCAATCGATGTAACCGCGCACCACCGTGGCCTCGGCCGACATCGGTGACATCATCTTGAGTTTGTTCAACTCGACTTCCGTCTTCTTGCGGGCCTCTTCCGGCAGGCCGGCTTCCTCAAGCTTCTGCTCAAGCTCTTCGAAGTCGTTGTTACCCTCGCCCAGGTTACCCATTTCCTTCTGGATAGCCTTCATTTGTTCATTGAGGTAATACTCGCGCTGGCTACGCTCCATCTGCTTTTTGACGCGGCCACGGATACGCTTTTCAACCTCGATCAGGTCGATCTCGCCGTCCAGCTTGCCCAGCAACAGGTCAACGCGCTTGCTCACATCAAGAGCTTCCAGCAGCTCCTGCTTTTCCGGGATGCGCATTTCCAGGTGAGCCGCCATGGTGTCTGCCAGGCGCTCGACATCGGTGATCCCGGTCAACGCGTTGGAGACCTCGGAAGGCACCTTCTTGGACAGTTTGACGTACTTTTCAAACTCATCCATCAGGGTTTTGACCAGAACATCTTCTTCACGCTCCGGCAGCGTATCTTCATCCATCATGAGCGCCTTGCCGGACAGGTAATCGCCCTCGACAATGCCGCTCAGTGTCGCCCGGGCATTACCTTCAACCAGGACTTTCACCGTCCCGTCCGGAAGGCGCAGCATCTGCAATACAGTCGCCAGTGTGCCCATATCGAACACATCTTCGGGGCCCGGCTCATCGGTAGAGGCATCCCGTTGTGCGACCAGCAGGATCTCCTTGCTGCCCTCCATTGCGGCTTCCAGCGCCTGGATGGATTTTTCGCGTCCCACAAACAGCGGAACGACCATGTGCGGAAACACCACCACATCACGCAGGGGAAGCAGCGGGTATTCGTGCACAGACTCTTCGGGTATCCGGGTCATAAGGAATCCTCTGACGATGTTTCTTTCAGCATATCACCCATGATTGGGGCATCGGCAAAAATTGCAATGTTTTTACGAAACGAAACAGGGCGGGAAAAGCGGGTTACAGAAGAATAAAAAGGGGCGAAATCGCCCCTTTTTATTGCTGACGGGAATCCCCGGGACTGAATCAGTCCTCGGGAACCGCCTTGGCGTGGTCACTGCCAGCGTAGATCTTGAACGGCTCGGAATCGCCGCTGATCACGCTCTCGTCGATAACCACTTTGGTGACATCATGCTCGGATGGAATCTGGTACATGGTTTCCAGCAGGGTCGCCTCCATGATGGAGCGCAATCCCCGGGCACCGGTTTTCCGCACCATGGCCTTGCGGGCAACCGCCCTCAGCGCATCCTCACGGAAATCCAGCTCCACGCCTTCCATGTCGAACAGCTTCTGGTACTGCTTGGTCAGCGCGTTCTTCGGCTCTGTCAGAATCTCGACCAGCGCCTCTTCATCCAGCTCCGTCAACGTTGCCACAACCGGCAAACGGCCAACGAATTCCGGAATCAGGCCGTACTTCACCAGATCTTCCGTTTCGACATCCTTGATGATGTCGCCGGTGTTCTTGGTATCGTCCGGACCTTTGACCGTCGCAGAGAAACCAATGCTGCTGCGCTCGGAACGCTCCTGAATCACCTTGTCCAGACCGGCAAACGCACCACCACAGATAAACAGCATGTTACCGGTGTCCACCTGCAGGAACTCCTGCTGGGGATGCTTCCGACCACCCTGGGGCGGCACCGAGGCAACCGTGCCTTCTATCAGTTTCAGCAGCGCCTGCTGCACGCCCTCACCGGAAACGTCCCGGGTAATGGACGGGTTGTCAGACTTGCGTGAAATCTTGTCGATTTCATCAATGTACACAATGCCGCGCTGGGCCTTGTCTACGTCATAATCGCACTTCTGCAGCAGCTTCTGGATGATGTTCTCAACGTCTTCACCCACGTAACCGGCTTCGGTCAACGTAGTAGCGTCCGCAATGGTGAACGGTACGTTCAGCATGCGCGCCAGGGTCTCGGCAAGAAGGGTCTTACCGCTACCGGTCGGGCCAATCAGCAGAATGTTACTCTTGCCCAGCTCCACCTCAGCCTTGCCTTCGCCATAGCGCAGACGCTTGTAGTGGTTATAGACAGCGACCGAAAGCACAACCTTGGCACGATCCTGTCCGATGACATATTCATTCAGGGTGTCGCGGATCTCAGCAGGTGTCGGAAGACGATCACTGGCTTCTTCCTGCGTATTCTCCTGAATTTCTTCGCGGATAATGTCATTGCACAGGTCAACGCACTCGTCGCAGATGAACACCGAGGGCCCTGCAATGAGCTTACGGACTTCATGCTGGCTCTTTCCACAAAACGAGCAGTAGAGCAACTTGCCGTTATCGTCGCCCTTGCCGTTTCTTTCATCTGCCATTGAAATACCTCTGATCTTGGTTTGCCGGCGTTACTGGCTAATACGCCGGCCAAGGATGATGCGATTACCTTCAGTATTATTTATTCGGCACGCGCTTATCAAGTATAGAATCAATCAGGCCATAGTCTTTCGCCTGTTGAGGATCCATAAAGTTGTCCCGATCGGTGTCCTTGGCAATAGTATCGAGGTCCTGCCCCGTATGGTGCGCAAGGATGGAATTCAGGGTGTGGCGGATCTTCAGGATCTCACGGGTGTGGATCTCGATATCGGTTGCCTGGCCCTGATAGCCGCCCAGCGGCTGATGAATCATCACCCGGGAATTCGGCAAACACGCACGCTTGCCCTCGGCGCCACCAGCCAACAGGAATGCCCCCATACTGGCGGCCTGCCCTACGCACAGCGTGGCCACGTCCGGCTTGATAAACTGCATGGTGTCGTAGATGGACATACCCGCGGTAACTGAACCACCGGGACTGTTGATATACAGATGGATGTCCTTGTCCGGGTTTTCAGATTCCAGGAACAGCAGCTGCGCCACGATCAGGTTGGCCATGTGGTCCTCGACCGGACCCACCATGAAGATTACCCGCTCCTTGAGCAACCGGGAGTAGATATCAAAGGAACGCTCACCGCGAGCGGTTTGCTCAATAACGATCGGAACCAGACCGGAACTGGTTACCATTGCGGGACCATCAATAGGTTTTTGCGTCATGATGCGCCTGAACTCCTTCTGGACAATGAGGTCGTGGCCTCTGGCCACTGCGTTATCAGTGTTCTACACCCTATACTCTGCCAGCACCGGGCCAAGATGAAAACAGCCGGACATGCCGGCTGTTTTCCCTTTTCGGCCAACGGGACTCCAATTCAGGGTCCCGAAGCAATCAGCCCTGCTGAGGCTGACCTGCCTGAACGGCTTCTTCGTACTTGACCTTCTTTTCCTTGACCTTGGCCTGCTCGAGCACATGGTCCACAACCAGGTCTTCCAATACGGAAGACTCGATCTGGGACTTCTGCTCAGGGTTGCTGTTGAAATGGGCAACCACTTCTTCCGGCTGTTCATACGTTGACGCGATTTCCTGAATCTTCTCGTCAACCTTGGCCGGATCGGCTTTCAGGTCGTTCTTCTTGACCACTTCCTGGAACAGCAGGCCGGTCTTCACGCGACGCTTGGCCTGCTCTTCAAAGATTTCCTTGGGCAGCTGCTGGAAATCAACCTGGCCACCGAAACGCTGAACCGCATCCTGGCGCAGGCGATCAATTTCCTGGTCAACCAGGGCAGCCGGAATATCCAGCTCGGTGGTTTCCAGAAGGCCATCGACCACATCGTTCTTGACCTTGTTTGAAACAGCCTGCTTGAGCTCACGCTCCATGTTCTTCTTCACTTCCTCACGGAAAGTGGCTTCGTCTTCGGCCTCAATGCCAAACTTCTTGAAGAATTCTTCATTCAGTTCCGGCAGCTGCGGCTCTTCAACTTTGTGAATCTTGATTTCAAACTTGGCCGGCTTACCCGCCAGATCTTCATTCTGGTAGTCCTCCGGGAAGGTTACCTCGATTTCCAGGTCCTCACCGGTCTTGCCGCCGACAATGCCCTTCTCGAAACCCGGGATCATCTGGCCGGAACCCAGGGTCAGACGGTGCCCTTCAGCCGCACCACCTTCGAATTCCTCACCATCGATGAAGCCTTTGAAGTCGATGGTCACAATGTCCTTGTTCTTGGACTTGCGCTTCACTTCCTTCATGGTGGCCTGCTGACGACGCAGGTTATCGATCATGTTGTCGATATCCTTGTCGGTAATTTCGGAGGTCAGCTTCTCAACGGAGATCTTGCTCAGATCGCCCAGTTCGATTTCCGGCAGAACTTCAAACGTGGCAACGAATTCCAGATCCTTGCCCTCTTCCATCACGGTCGGCTCAAGGTTCGGCCAGCCCGCCGGATTGATGTCCTGCTCCTGCAGTGCCTTGATGTAGGTATCACGCATAACCTCGCCAACAACTTCCTGGCGAACACTGGCACCGAAACGACGCTTGACCACGCTCATGGGCACCTTACCCGGACGGAAACCGTTCAGGCGTACAGTACGGGCAGTTTCCTGCAGGCGTTTCTGGACCGCCTGATCAATTTCCTGGGCGGGCACACCAATCGTCATGCGACGCTCGATGTTGGAGGTCGTTTCAACAGACACTTGCATGGAAGATCCTCAAATTACAGGTTCAGTATGTGAATGAAATTAAACCTAAAAGTCCGTCCCCGGGTGGTTTCCCGCAAAAGGACCGAAAATTAAAAGCCGGTAGTTTATCACGGTTTGCCCCGCCGAGAGAATCACCTGTCACAGGCACTTTCAGCAGTCGCGTCGACATTCTGACTTTGTAACGACAAAGGTGGGGACGAAATACAAAAAAGAAAGGGGGGGGGGGGTGGTGCGAGAGGAGAGACTCGAACTCTCACGGGTTGCCCCACTGGAACCTAAATCCAGCGCGTCTACCAGTTCCGCCACTCTCGCACAACAGAATGCAGAATTACCGACGACTACCGTCATCATGAAACTCAACAAACGCGGAAATCAACTCTGAAGGAAAAGTGGGGTGGACGAAGGGGTTCGAACCCTCGACCGCAGGAGTCACAATCCTGAGCTCTACCAACTGAGCTACGTCCACCACATTGGATCATGCCTTTCGGCACTCACATCTTCACATCAACTTTGCTGGTTCGGCGACCCCGGTGCGGACCAAGCCGACGACTTTATGGCGCGCCCGGCAGGACTCGAACCTGCGACCACCCGCTTAGAAGGCGGGTGCTCTATCCAGCTGAGCTACGGGCGCTTGACCGTTCGCCCACCTGAATATCCAGAAAAGTGGTCGGGGTAGAGAGATTCGAACTCCCGACATCCTGCTCCCAAAGCAGGCGCGCTACCAGACTGCGCTATACCCCGTCTGAACTGAACAACAAGTGCCTCAGCAAAGTTGGCGCGCATATTACCGGCGCCGACCCTTGCCGTCAACACGGATTTGGAAATTGTTTGAAGCGGCAACGAATTAAATGACCGATGCGCCCAGAATAAGTTCCCTGCCCTCCCCCTCAGGCATGCGGCCAATTGGAGTTCTGGCGGAAGCATGAGACAATGCGCAGCCTTCATTTTTGCCCAACCGACAAGACAGAGACATGAGCGCCAAACTGATCAATGGAAAAGAGATTGCCGCCAAGGTTCGCCAGCAGGTTGCCGCCGGCGTGGAAACCCGCAAACAGCAAGGACTGAGACCCCCCGGGCTTGCAGTGGTTCTGGTCGGCAACGACGCCGCCTCGCAGGTATATGTCGGCAACAAGCGCAAGGCATGCGACGAGGCGGGCATCCTCTCCCTATCCTATGACCTTCCGGAAGACACTTCCCAGGAAACCCTGGAAGCGCTGGTAGATGAGCTCAACGACAACCCGGCCGTAGACGGCATTCTTGTACAGCTGCCGCTGCCAGCCCATCTTGACGCTGACCCGATTCTGCTCAAGATTCGCCCCGACAAGGACGTAGACGGCTTCCACCCCTACAACATTGGCCGCCTGGTACAGCGCAAACCGGCTCTCCGTCCCTGCACACCGGCGGGAGTCATTACCCTGCTGGACAGCATCGACACACCCTACAAGGGCCAGCACGCGGTCATTGTCGGCGCATCCAACATTGTCGGTCGCCCCATGACCATGGAACTGCTGCTAAAAGGCGCCACCACCACCATATGCCATCGCTTTACCCCCAGCCTGGAGAAGTTTGTCGGCGAAGCCGATATCCTGATTGCCGCCGTGGGCAAACCCGGCCTTATCAAAGGCGAATGGGTGAAACCCGGGGCCACGGTGATTGATGTGGGCATCAATCGCATGGAGGACGGCAAGTTGCGGGGTGATGTGGATTTTGAGGTCGCAGCAGAACGTGCCGCCTATATTACGCCGGTGCCCGGCGGTGTAGGGCCGATGACCATTGCGACGCTGCTGGAGAATACCCTGTACGCGGCGAATGAGCTGCATAAGGACTAAGCCTGCGGTTCTGTCGGATTACGCTTCGCTAATCCGACCAAGACCTGAAGGTTACTTCCACAAAAAAGCCCCGCTCGAAAGCGGGGCTTTTTTTATACGGCCAAACTTACTGGCCGTACTTGGCCTTCGCCTTCAGGCGGTAAGCGTGCAGAAGCGGCTCGGTGTAGCCATTCGGCTGCTCGCGGCCTTTCAGAACCAGATCCAGCGCTGCCTGGAAGGCAATGCTGTCATCAAAGTTTCCGGCCATCGGGCGGTACGACGGGTCAGCAGCGTTCTGCTTGTCGACTACGGCCGCCATGCGCTTCATGGTTTCCATAATCTGCTCTTCCGAGCAAATACCGTGGTACAGCCAGTTGGACAGCAACTGGGAAGCAATCCGCAGGGTAGCGCGGTCTTCCATCAGACCCACATCATTGATGTCCGGCACCTTGGAGCAACCAACGCCGTGGTCGATCCAGCGCACAACGTAACCCAGGATGCCCTGGGCGTTGTTGTCCAGTTCCTGCTGAACATCTTCAGCAGACAGCGACTTCGGATCGTCCATGACCGGCACGGTCAGGATGTCGTCCAGGTTGGCGCGGGTGCGGCTCTCCAGCTCTTTCTGGATGTCCGCCACCGATACCTGATGGTAATGGGTCGCGTGCAGGGTAGCAGCGGTCGGTGACGGCACCCAGGCGGTGTTGGCGCCAGCCTTCGGATGACCGATCTTGGCTTCCAGCATGCCGGCCATCAGATCCGGCATGGCCCACATACCCTTACCAATCTGTGCCACACCACGGAAACCGGTTTCCAGACCGATGTCCACGTTCCACTGCTCGTACGCGTTGATCCAGGTTGCCTGCTTCATTGGCCCCTTACGGATAAACGGACCCAACTCCATGGAGGTGTGGATTTCGTCACCAGTACGATCCAGGAAGCCGGTGTTGATGAAGACCGCACGCTCTTTGGCAGCATGGATACAGGCTTTCAGGTTGACAGTGGTACGACGCTCTTCGTCCATGATGCCGACTTTCAGGGTGAAGCGCGGCAGACCAAGGGCATCTTCAACACGACCGAAGAACTCGTTGGTGAACGCCACTTCTTCCGGACCGTGCATCTTCGGCTTCACAATGTACATGGAACCGGTAGTGCTGTTCTGGAACTTGCCGTTGCCCTTCAGATCGTGAATGGCAATCAGGGACGTGATCAGGCCATCCATCAAGCCTTCCGGAATCTCGTTGCCGTCGTTCAGCAGAACGGCCGGGTTGGTCATCAGGTGACCCACGTTACGGATGAACATCAGGCTGCGACCCTTCAGGCTCAGCTCGCCACCGTCAGGTGCAGTGTAATCGCGATCAGCGTTCATCTTACGGGTCAACTGCTCGCCGCCCTTCTCGAAGGTTTCCTGCAGGTCGCCCTTCATCAGGCCGAGCCAGTTGCGGTAAGCCAGGGCCTTGTCGTCCGCATCAACGGCAGCAACCGAATCTTCGCAGTCCATGATGGTGGTCAGCGCAGACTCCATCAGCACGTCTTTCACGTTGGCGCCGTCGTCTTTACCGATCGGGTGGCTGGCGTCAATCTGGATTTCAAAGTGCATGCCGTTCTTGACCAGCAGCACACCGGTGGGCGCATCAGCGGCGCCGGTGTAGCCAACAAAACCGGCTTCGTCTTTCAGACCTGTGGTTTCGCCGTTCTGCAGCTTGACCACCAGCTTGCCAGCTTCAACCAGATACTTGGCGGCATCCTTGTGGCTGCCGGAAGCCAGCGGAGCAGAGCTGTCCAGCAGGTTGCGGGCAAACTCGATAACCTTGGCGCCGCGGACCGGGTTGTAGCCGCGACCCTTGTCAGCGCCACCTTCTTCGGAGATGGCATCGGTGCCATACAGCGCGTCGTACAGGCTGCCCCAGCGAGCATTGGCCGCGTTCAGGGCAAAGCGGGCGTTCATGATCGGAACCACCAGCTGCGGACCAGCCATGGTGGCGACTTCCGGATCCACATTGGAAGTGGAAATCTTGAACTCGCCCGGCTCGTCAACCAGGTAGCCGATGTCCTTCAGGAAAGATTTGTACTCGGCCATGTCCAGCTTCTGACCCTTGTGGTCACGGTTCCAGCTGTCCATCTTTTCCTGAATGGCATCGCGCTTGGCCAGCAGTTCGCGGTTACGCGGCGCCAGCTCGTTCACGATCTTGTCGAATTCAGCCCAGAATTTGTCTGCATCAACTCCGGTTCCCGGAATCGCTTCGTTGTTCACGAAATCATACAGATTCTTCGCGACCTGAATGCCGCCGACTTGTACGCGTTCTGTCATCGTTGTATGCCTCAGTGGGTTAATTTCCCGACTCCCTCTGACAGGGGAGTTGTTTCTAAGTGAGCGCCGGATTGTACGGGAAAATCCGTACAAGGTCAGCCCCGACGCCAGGTCGTTCCTTCGCGAGAATCGTCAAGAATGATGCCTTTCTCCGCCAGTTCGTCGCGGATACGATCACCTTCGGCGAAGTTTTTTGCCTTGCGAGCCTCCGCCCGGGCCTGAATCATGGCCTCGATCTCCCCGGCGGTCAGCTCTCCACCGGTGTCCGCCTGGAAGAAGGCTTCCGGGTCCTGCTGCAAGAGCCCCAGCACGCCGCCGAGACGGACCAGCACGGCCGCCGCCTGTCTGGCCTCCTCTTCCTCACCTTCTCGACGGTGCTGATTGATTTCATTGGCCACGGCATGGAGCACGGCTATGGCTCCGGCGGTGTTGAAATCATCATCCATAACTTCTTCGAAACGCTTGTCGTGCTCGTTTTCCGCCACATCCTTGGCCGGAACGATCCCACGCAGGGCATGGTAAAGCTTCGTAAGAGTGCGACCGGCCTCCGCCAGACTCTCTTCCGAGTAATCCACCTGACTGCGGTAGTGGCTGGACACCAGGAAGTAACGCACGATCTCCGGCGGGTACTTCTCCAGTATCTCGCGGATGGTGAAGAAGTTGCCCAGGGATTTGGACATCTTCTCCTTGTTCACCCGGATGGCACCGGCGTGCATCCAGGTGTTCACGAAGGTATGGCCGTTAGCGCATTCTGACTGGGCGATTTCGTTCTCATGGTGCGGGAACAGCAGATCCGGCCCACCACCGTGGATATCGAAGGTTTCACCCAGGCAGCAGTTGGACATCGCCGAACACTCGATGTGCCAGCCCGGCCGGCCATCCCCCCAGGGAGACTCCCAGCTTACCTCGCCCGGCTTCGCGGCTTTCCACAAGGCGAAATCCGCCGGGCTGCGCTTGGCTTCCTGCACATCCACCCGGGCACCGGCCACCAGGTCTTCCAGCTTTTTCTTGCTGAGCTTGCCGTAGTCTTTGTATGACTCGACAGCAAAGTAAACATCGCCATTATCCGCCGCATAGGCGTGGCCACTGGCGACCAGCTTGTGGATCATCGCAATGATCTCATCGATGTAAGCCGTGGCGCGGGGTTCTTCCGTCGGCGAGAGTACCCCCAGGCGGGCCTCGTCCTCGTGCATCGCCGCGATCATGCGTTCGGTCAGGTCGGTATAAACCTCACCGTTCTCATCCGCCCGGCGCAGGATCTTGTCATCAATATCAGTAATGTTGCGCACGTAGTGCACGTCATAACCACGATGGCGCAAGTAACGGGTGATCACATCGAAAGCCACCAGCACCCGGGCGTGGCCCAGGTGGCAGTAGTCGTAAACGGTCATGCCGCACACATACATGCGCACCTTGCCCGGCTCGATGGGTTTGAACTCTTCCTTTTGCTGCGTGAGCGTGTTGTGTATACGAATCACTTGCCCCCCTTACCCCAGGAATCACGAAGCGTTACGGTGCGGTTGAACACCGGACGACCGGCGCTTTCGGTTTGCTCCTTGTCACAGAAGAAATAACCTTCACGCTCAAACTGGTACGGCAGATCCGTAAGAGGCTCCGCCAACCCTTTCTCGGCGCGGGCACCGCGCAGGCGCACCAGGGATTCCGGGTTGATGTGATCGACGAAATCACCGTCCTTGTCGCTGTCCGGGGATTCGTGGTTGAACAACCGGTCGTACTGGTTAATGTCGACTTCGACACTGTCCGTGGCAGACACCCAGTGAACCACCCCGTTCGGCTTGTAGCCTTCCGGATTCACGCCCAGGGTGTTCGGATCGTATTCGCACTTGAGTTCGACGATCTCACCGCTGTCACCCCGGATAACCTCACGGCAGGTCATGACATAACCGCCACGCAGGCGGACCGCCTGATCCGGCGCCAGACGCTTCCACTTGCGGGGCGGTTCCTCGACGAAGTCCTCGCGATCGATATAGAGCGTCTGGCTCCAGGTCACTTCCCGCTCCCCCATGTCCGGGTTTTGCGGATGAACCGGCAACACCAGGGTTTCAGTCTTGTCCGCCGGATAGTTGGTCAGGGTGACCTTCAACGGTCGCATCACACACATAGCGCGAGGCGCACGGGTGTTGAGATCCTCACGGATGGCGTGTTCCAGCATGCCCACATCCACGGTGCCGCCCGCCTTATTGACGCCGATCATGTCGCAGAAGGTGCGGATGGATTCCGGCGTGTAGCCGCGGCGGCGCATACCGGAAATGGTGGGCATGCGCGGGTCGTTCCAGCCGTCCACGAAGCCTTCATCCACCAGGCGCTTGAGCTTGCGCTTGGAGGTAATGGTGTAATTCAGGTTCAGCCGTGCGAATTCGATCTGCCGTGGCTGGCACGGAGCGGAAATGTTCTCCAGCACCCAGTCGTAGAGCGGTCGATGATCCTCGAATTCCAGTGTGCACAGGGAATGGGTGACTCCCTCCATGGCATCGGAAATCGGGTGGGTGAAGTCATACATCGGGTAAATGCACCACTTGTCACCGGTCTGGTGATGGTCCGCGTAGCGGATGCGGTACAGAATCGGATCCCTCAGGTTGATATTGGGAGACGCCATATCAATCTTGGCCCGCAGCACCAGCTCACCGTTCTGGTATTTGCCATCGCGCATATCGCGGAACAGCTGCAGGCTCTCGTCGATCGGACGGTCGCGGTAGGGACTGTCTCTGCCCGGAGTCTTCAGGGAACCCCGGAATTCCGCCATCTGGTCCGCCGTCAGCGCGCACACGTACGCCTTGCCCTTGGCAATCAACTCTTCGGCAAAGTTATAGATGGTATCGAAGTAATCAGAGGCATAACGGACCTCGCCGCCCCAGGTGTAGCCCAGCCACTCCACATCCTGCTTGATGGCATCAATGTACTCCTGGGATTCCTTCTCGGGATTGGTGTCATCAAAACGCAGGTTGCACTCACCACCAAAGGTGTCGGCAATACCAAAGTTCAGGCAAATGGACTTGGCATGCCCGACGTGCAGGTAGCCGTTGGGCTCCGGCGGGAACCGCGTCACCACCTGGCCGGTGTGCTCGCCTTTGGCAATCGCGTCTTCGATCAGGCTCTGGATAAAGTTATGGGCTTTCTTCGACTCGGCGCTCATAGGTTCTCTAGTTAAAAGGGAGTGGATCTGAAACCGCGTATTATACTCACAAATACTGCCCTAACTCATGCACACGCAGAAACTCTTCAGTACAATGTGTCCTCTATCGATATTCAACCTTCTGAACAGGAAACCCTGATGATTCTGCTGAAAACCTCCCACGGTGACATCACACTGGAACTGGACTACGAAAAAGCCCCGGAAACCGCCAAGAATTTCGAGCAGTATGTGCGTGACGGCTTCTATGACGGGCTGATTTTTCATCGTGTTATCAGCAACTTCATGGTTCAGGGCGGCGGATTCGAGCCGGGCATGACACCACGCAAAACCCGGGAGCCGATCCAGAATGAGGCCGACAACGGGCTCAGCAACATGCAGGGCACCGTGGCCATGGCCCGCACCATGGACCCACACTCCGCGACGGCCCAGTTCTTTATTAACGTGGAAAACAACGGCTTTCTGGACCACACCGCAAAGAATGCAGAAGGCTGGGGCTACTGCGTGTTCGGCAAGGTCGTTGACGGCATGGACACGGTGAACGCCATCCGCGCCGTACGCACCACCATGCGTGCCGGCCATCAGGACGTTCCCGCCGAAGACGTGGTGATCGAAAAGGCGGAGGTAGTCGAAGACGGAGGCGCGGCGTGACCACGCTGTTCATTTCCGACCTTCACCTGGAGGAGTCCAGGCCGGACATCACCAATGCATTTCTCGGGTTTCTGGAAAATCGTGCCCGGGGTGTGGAACAACTCTACATTCTGGGGGATTTCTTTGAGGCCTGGATCGGGGACGATGAACGCACCCCGCTGCAGGAACAGATTGCCCAGGCGCTGAAAGCCCTCAGCGACAGCGGCACCGCCATTTTCCTGATGCACGGCAACCGTGACTTCCTGATTGGTGAGGACTTTTGCGCTCGCGCCGGGGCCACACTGCTGGACGACCCCACTGTGGTCGATCTATATGGCACCCCCACCCTGCTGATGCACGGTGACAGCCTGTGCACTGCCGACGTGGAATACCAGAAGTTCCGCGAGAACATGCGCAACCCGCAATGGCAGCAGATGATCCTCCAGCGCCCCCTGGAAGACCGCCAGCAGATGGCCCGTCAGTTACGGGAGATCAGCATGGCGAAAAACCAGGGCAAGGAAGAGTTCATCATGGACGTCACCCCAGAAGAGGTGGTCAAGGTGATGGAAGAGCACGGTGTGCAACGACTGATCCATGGCCACACCCATCGCCCTGCGGAGCATCAGCTGGAAGCCAATGGCAAGCCGGCCAAACGCATTGTGCTGGGCGACTGGGATAGGCATGTCTGGTGGCTCAGCGTTGAGCCCGGAAAGGAACCCGTACTGGACAAGCAGCCGCTCTGAGAAAGGCGGTCAGAGCACGGACTCAGGCGGCTCCCGGTAGGTGTCGAGCCGCTTGAGCCAGCCAGGTAGCCAGCGCTCTTTCTCGATGGGATCGCTGGCATTGTTGGCCCGCCGGGTCAGCACTGTCGCGGCCGCGCTCCGGAATTGCTCCAGCACCGTACCGTCATCCGCTCCGGACATCGCCCGTAACACCTGTAGCAACCCCCACCCTTCTCCGCGATAGGCTTCGGCAGCGGACAGCCCTTCCCCTTTGAAATTCACGTAATCCAGCAGGGCATAGGCACCACCCGGCGTGGAAATCAAAGCCGCCAGACGCTCACGGATCTGTGACCGCTCCCCCTCTGGCGCCGCCGCAACAACAGCCATCAAAGAAGAGCGGGCCCGCTGCAGGATAAACTCCGCCTGGAGCCCCTTGGTTTCGACCAGGAACCGACGCAACGCTTCAACCCCGGGGCTGTCCGCCACTTTCTGGAATGCGACCCGGTCCGGCCAGGGCGCTGCTTGCTCGAGCCACTCAGGCACAGGCATTGAGCGGTCTTTCATAAAGGAGACCAACGCTGGAAAGCTCTCGACAAATCGTTCGTCGACCCCCTCCGGATACCAGATGAAATGCCCAATGCCGAGCGAAGGAAACGCCTCGCCCTCGTTCCAGTGCACAAGGCACTCCTGCCGGCCGGCGCATTCATTCTGGAACACCCGCTGGCCGATCCACGCCAGCTCAGCTTCGGTAAGGGACAGATCCAGCGCGCGCTGCCCTCGGGTGGTCTCGTCGACCAGCAACAAAATCGCGAACCCCAATAACAGGCCAACCACCATCGTGCGCAAAACCCGCCCCCTCCTTTCCTGACAAACAGTCGCTACCGCCCACATTTAAACACCGAAAACGATGTCCCCAAGATTAATTCTGCGACACGGAGCCGCCTCAGCTCAGTCAAAGAGTTGAAGCCCGAGAACACTCAAGCATACTGTATGGAAACACTTTGCACAGGAAAGCCAACCCCATGAGATTTTTAACGGTCCTCACGGATCGTCGCTTTCTGTTGACGGTATTGCTGGCCTTCGGCTGGCTTCTACTGGTGCGAGCCGGTCTGATTCTCCAGAGCGGTGTCTGGCCCAGCCCCGTCGGTACCCTGGCTGGCGACCTGGCTGGCGCCTTCATACTCGGGGTGTTGCTGACTCTTACCAAGGGGCCGTTCCGTGCCCTGTTGGTGATCCTGCTGGGTTGCGCTGCCTACGTTGCAGGCATGCATCTGACCACACACGGCACGCTGTTTCTGCTGGCTTTCGCCGGCAAGGGTATGAACCCGACCTTTATCAGTGGCAGTCTGATCAACGTCTACCTGTTTCTTTTGCCCGCCTATATTGCCTTTGCCTGGGTCCTTCACCGTATCCACCGTGCGCTGGTGCCCGTGCCGCCGGAGAGTAGCACGCCACTGATCACAGCGGCTGCCGCCGTTATACTGGTGTATAGCCTGTCTTTCCCCAGTCTGACCACGCCAGCCAACAATGTGGTGGCCAGCCTATTTGCCCAGATTCCCGGAGCCATCATCAATCCCCTGGGCATCGTGATAGGTGACGAAGCCGTAGAAGCAGACGAAAGCCTGGAAGTACGTACCAACTTTTTTCACCAGCAGGTCACATCGCGCCCCAACGACAGGCATCCGAACGTGCTGCTGATCATGATTGAAGGCCTGTCCGGCGGTTACTTCCCCAGTGTCAGCCAATATCATGAACTGGAGCCCGCTGTCCGGCTTGAACATCTGGAGGGCGTCCTGAAAAACCGGGGCTTCCGGCTCTATCGCAATACGCTCAGTATGGAGCGTCAGACAGACCGGGGAACCTTCACCATCATCTGCGGGCGTTACCCGGATTTTCGCCGGGCATCCACCAAAATGCTGGACGTGGCCGAGGAGCGCGTCAGTCCCGACTGCCTGCCAGGCAAACTGAAGGCCCAGGGTTATCACACGGCCTATTGGCAAGCCGCACCGATAACCTATATGAAAAAAGACGAGTTCATGCCCAGGGCCGGGTTCATGGACGTAACCGGCGCCGAACGTTTTGACAACGGGGATGACATGGAGGGCTGGGGGCCGCCGGACCCGGAGTACTTCGCCGATGTTGCCGATCGCCTCCAGGCACTGGATCAGGAAACCTCGCCGTGGTTTGTCACCCTGCTAAACGTAGGCACCCACCATCCGTTCAACATTGGTGAGGCAGCCGAGGAAAAAATGGAGACGGATCGGGCCGCGGCCGGTGAAGAATCCGATGAAAACAAGATCGTGAAGCCGCAGGAAGCGCGCCGGGACGCAATGAAAGTGATGGAAAAGACCCTGGGGAACTTCCTGGAGCAACTCGAGGCCGCCGGCATCCTGGACAACACCCTGGTGATCCTGACCTCAGACGAATCAGGGGGCTTCGTGCGCACCGACCACGAAACCCTGCCCCTCAACAGTAACCTGGGAGCGCTGGCAGTCCGCCCCCCTGAACAAAAGGATCTGTCCCGCTACGCCAACAAGAATGCCATTACCGCTCAACTGGACATCCCCATGACCATCCTGGATGTCACCGGCTTTGGTGAGCATGCAGGCGGTATGATTGGCCGCAGCCTGCTGGTGTCCAACGATCGCAAGCGCCGGGATATCCTGCTGGCTGACACTTACACCGGGTTCAAGTATTTCCTTCGTGAAAGCGGGCAATTGCTGGCATGTACCGAAATGCTGACGCGCTGCACCTCCTGGTCTTTCGATCCAAAACGTATGTTTGGCACCTTCCAGGAGTCCGACGAGCCACCGTTCCTGTCACTGGAGGACCGGCTGGCACTGTTTGAGAATGCAACCGTGCCGGAGCCGACGGAGAACTAGCCTCATACACCGGCAACACATTCAGCGTCCTGAAGTCCGGGAACCATGAAAACACTCATCACCAGCACACTGAATATCCTGCACACCCGACGCCGTGCCCTGCTCACCCTTCACCTGTTCTTTTCAGGTCTGGCCATGGCTGTGCTCACCCCGGCGATCACCTGGGCACTGGCCTCCCTTAGGCCAGTCACTGGTCGGGCCGCGATCAGCACGGGGGGTATTCTCGAGTTTCTCATCTCGCCGGGAGGATTGGTCTGGGTAGTGGTGACCCTGAACCTCACCCTCCTGATGATCCTGTTGCAGCAGGCTGGCATGACCCTGATCGCCGCATCGCCTCCATGCCGGCATTACCGTACCGCCCTGAACGCGCTCTGGGGGACCGCGCGTAAATGCCTCGCGCTATTCCAGTTAACTGTGATCCAGGTGCTTACCCACCTGTTGATCGCACTGCCCTTTCTGACCGCCATCGCACTTGCCTGGGCATGGCTGCTGGCGTCGTACGATCCCTACCTGCTACGACTGGAGAAACCACCGGAACTCTGGTGGTTTGCTGCGGGCGCCGCCCTCTCCCTGATCGGCCTGGCTATCTGCAACGGTACGCTTTACCTGCGCTGGATCCTGGCGGTCCCTTGCCTGATGCTGCAGAGCCAACGCCCCCTGGATGCCCTGAAAGAGAGCACCCGACTGACCCGGGGCCACCGCGGACACGCCACCGGCGTACTGATCTCCGGCCTGACCATGGTGATCCTGCTGCCGATCCTGGTCACTCTCGGGTTTGATCATATCGCCACCGCGCTGTTCGCAACCCTGCCCGACCGAACAGATATACTGGTGCCCGCTGTCCTCATTTTTATTGCCGGCTACATCCTGATCGGTATTGCAGTGACCTTCTTTGCTGCAGCTGCCTATGGTGCCTTCATTGTCAGCCTTTACAACCGGGCAAGCGGTAACAGCCTGCCCGCACCGGAACCCTCGCTTCGCTACCCGATGCCGGACAACGCAGGCCCCAAGGCCTGGATTGCGGAAGCCCTGGTGGTCATTCTGGCACTATCCCAGGCCTGGTTTGTGGTGGACTCCCTGGGCCAGCGGGAACAGGTCACCATTACCGCCCATCGTGGCAGCGCCTTCCAGGCGCCCGAAAATACGCTCAGCGCTATTGAGCAGGCCATCAGGGACGGAGCTGACTATATTGAAATCGACGTACAAATCACCGCGGACGGCGTACCCGTGCTCTGGCACGACTCTGATATGAAGCGCGTATTCGGTTTGAAGGAGCGAATCAGTGAGGTAACGTACGATGACATCCGCAACCGGGATGCCGGCAGCTGGTTTGACGATGCCTTCAGGAATGAACGTGTAGCCACCCTTGCCCAGGCGATTGAGTCGGTTCGTGGCCGTGCCGGGCTATTCGTGGACCTGAAACCCGATCGCAACACCCCCAACCTCACTCGCGCTGTCGTCGAGCTATTGCAGAACAAAGACTTTGTGGAAGGCACGGTGGTTGCCGCCGCAGACTGGGCAACCCTGCAGGAAGTCAGACAGCTGGAGCCTGAACTGAAAACAGCCCTGCTGGCCCAGTTTGTGATCGGCCCCTTGTGGGAAGACAACTACGACATCCTGGGGTTGCGAATGAATCGTGCAACCCCGGCCGCGGTGGCGAGGGCTCACCGGGACGGCAATGAGCTTCACGTATGGACAGTGAACCAGCCGGTGGCGATGTCGCGGTTTGTGGATATGGGGGTTGATAACATCATCACCGACAGGCCCGACGTGCTGGCAAGGCTGCTTCAGGAGCGAGACGCCCTTTCCGATGCGGAGCTGCTCGCCACCAAGCTGCGCAACTGGTTGCGGTAAGTGCTTGGAGATATTCATACAAATCGGACTTGACCGGGCCTGTGCCGCCCCCTTTACTCAAAGACAAACGAACGTCCGAGAAAAGGAGTTTTCAGCCTCATGCTTTTACTGACCGTTATCCTATTCCTTTTTGGGCTGCCCCTGCTTATAGGCGGCGTCTGGCTGATTTCCCTGGGTGGCAGCTGGTACTACACGCTGGCCGGTGCAACACTGATCGTAATCGCCGTGTTGCTAAAATCCCGCCGCGCCTTCGCCCAGATACTCTATGCCCTTCTGCTGGTTGCCACCGCCGTCTGGGCATACTGGGAAGCAGGATTTGACTGGTGGCCACTGGCTTCAAGGCTCGGGGTGCTCCTGGTACTCGCAATCCCATTGCTTTTCCCGGTGGCCGGGCAACGACATGGCGCGGCTACCCTTGCCCTGGCGTGGGTGGTGGTCGGGCTATTCACCGTGGCCAGTATTCCCTATGACGCCCACCGTATCGAAGGTGAGCTCAACGCCGAATCCGTGATCAGCAATCCTCGCCTTGGCGAAGTGCCCGAAGGCGACTGGCTCAGCTATGGCCGCAGCAACCTGGGGCAGCGTTACTCCCCCGTGGACCAGATCACACCCGACAACGTCGCAAACCTGGAACAGGCCTGGGAATACCAGACCGGCGATCGCAAGGGGCCGGACGATGTCACTGAAACCACCTATCAGGCGACGCCCCTGAAAGTTGGCAATACGCTTTACCTGTGCACCCCCCACAACTGGCTGGTCGCACTGGATGCGGACGACGGCACAGAGCGCTGGGTCTACGATGCCAAGGTGCCACCGGAAAGCCAGCGTCAGCACCAGACCTGCCGGGGCGTCTCCTATCTGCCACCGGCAGAGGGACTGACCGACCTTCTCTCCGTGGAAGATGCTCAGGGGCCCGCCGAGGACCTGCAAAGCGTTGCCTGCGATGCGCAGCTCTTCCTGCCTACCTCCGATGCCCGGCTGCTGGCACTGGATCCGGCAACCGGCGCCCGTTGCAGTCATTTCGCAGACAATGGGGAGCTGGACCTGATGCACAACATGCCCTATCGCCAGGATGGCTATTACTACTCCACGTCACCCCCCGTCGTGGCCAACGGCGTGGTTGTCGTGGCCGGTTCAGTTAACGACAACTATGACATTAACTCGCCATCGGGCGTTATCCGCGCCTATGACGCCAAAACCGGCAAACTGGTGTGGAACTGGGATCCGGCCAACCCGGATCAGACCCAACCCATCGCAGCCGAAGACACCTATTCCACCAGTTCACCCAACAGCTGGTCGATAGCCAGTGCTGACGAAGAGCTGGGCATGGTGTATTTCCCCATGGGAAACCGGACTCCGGACCAACTGGGCATGTACCGCACGCCAGAGGAAGAAACCTACGCGTCCTCGGTTGTGGCCCTGAGCCTTGAAACCGGCGAGGTGCAATGGGTACAACAATTTGTGCACCACGATCTCTGGGATATGGATACCCCTGCGCAACCGAGCCTGGTGGACATCGAAACCAGGGATAGAGTGCAGCCAGGGCTGGTGGTACCCACCAAACAGGGAGATGTCTATGTACTCAACCGCGAAACCGGCGACGCTCTGATACCCATCACTGAACAGGATGCGCCGCAAGGTACTATCGAGGGAGATTATGCGGCCCCCACGCAGCCGGTATCTGCGCTTAATTTCCGGCCGCCGCCCCTGAAAGCGTCCGACATGTGGGGAGCCACCGCCATCGACCAGATGATCTGCCGCATCAAGTTCCAGTCCCTGCGCTACGAAGGCCAGTACACACCGCCATCGGAACAGGGCACCATCGTGTACCCGGGCAACTTCGGGGTGTTTAACTGGGGTGGTGTGGCCGTGGATCCCGAGCGCCAGGTCATGTTCGGGATGCCACTGTACATGGCGTTCACATCCAGACTGGTACCCAAGACCCAGGAGGATCTGGGGCCGACCAATACCGGCGAGCAGGGCCTGAACGAGAATGCCGGCGCGGAATACGCCGTGGAACTTCAGCCACTGATGTCACCCATGGGAATCCCCTGTCAGCGACCACCCTGGGGATATGTCGCAGGCGCTGACCTCCGAACCGGCGACATTGCCTGGAAACACAAGAACGGCACCGTCGAAGACATGGCGCCGATTCCCCTGCCCCTGAAACTGGGCGTGCCCGGTATCGGCGGGCCGGTGATCACCAAAGGTGGCGTGGTCTTCCTGGCAGCAACGGTGGATAATTACATTCGCGCCTACAACCTGACCAACGGCGAGGAGCTCTGGCGCGCACGGTTACCCGCTGGTGGCCAGGCCACACCCATGACCTACCTGAACAGCAAAGGTGAACAGATGGTGGTTCAGGTAGCTGGTGGCCACGGTTCCATCGGCACCACCATCGGCGACTATGTAGTGGCCTACAAGCTCAAGTGACCCTGGCATGAGGGCGACATAACCATCAACTTACAGTCCGAGGATAATTCATCGATGAAAGGTCATCGCCAGCCAGTCAGCGCATCGTTATTGAAACAATGGCTGACCTGGCTGGTTCTGTTGTGCTCGCTGGCCATGCCAGCGTACGGCCAGGATGAGACAGCGACAGAGAAAGAATCCGAAACCAAAGCCGCGGTGCCAGCCGTACAGCCGAAGCTTGAGGCGGAAGCAGAGAAGTCCCCGGAAATTGAGCTACAGGATGCGATGAATGCGGATATACGCGAGCAGATCCGCACTCTCGACTCCTCCCTCAACCAGCGCCTCACCGATCTCGAGTCCAGTGTCGAACGCCTGGAATACGCCGAATCCATCCTCAAGCGGCTGAACGATGAGTACGATAGCTTTGAACTGAGGCTTGAAAAAGCCGGGCTCAACCTGACCGGTGACTACGCCGGTCTTTTGAAACAACGACTGGAACGGCTTCAGAGACAGAGTATTGCCAGTAATCTCATCGAAGGCATTGAAGACAAGCTATCCACCGCCCGCGAAGAGCAACTCAGGCTGGAGGAGTTTGAGGCGATCGTAGACCCGGAAGACAGCGCCCGAGACCAGCTGCGCAGTGAGCGCGCCGGACTGATTCGTCAGCTCCACGAGGCGGTAACGCAACACATCGACGTTCTGAACGAGTACTACAGCACGGTAAGCGCCCTGCAGGAACAGGTACTCGACTATCAGACACTGCTGCAACAGCGCCTGTTCTGGTTACCCAACGCATCACCGGTTGACCTGGATACCTTTGCGAATCTGTTTGAGTCCGCCAGTTGGCTTGCCGCGGAGCTCCGGCTGGAGCCCCTGGGAGAGGCAGTCAAAGACTCCCTGAACGAACGCAGTTTCCGAATCGCATTGCTGTTCGTGCTGTTGGTTATGCTGCTGATCAAACGCCGGGCCATACAGAAACATCTTGTGGCCAATAGCAAGTATGTCGGTAACGTTGGGCGTGACCGGATCGCCTATACCTTGTTGGCGCTGGTTAACAGTGTGTTGCTGACGCTGCCCGTCGTTCTCGTCCTGGCGGCCGGCGCATTGCTGCTGATGGAAGGCAACGAATTTTTTTCAGCGCTGTCCGACGGATTTACAGCAGCAGCCTTTATTGCCTTTCTGTTGAACCTGATACACAAGGTCGCCCGAAAGAACGGCCTTGGGGACAACCACTTCCACTGGAATGCACAATCTCTCAGCGCTATCCGCAAGGAAATCCCGATCCTGCTGGCTGTGCTGATCCCCATTACAATACTGACTCCCATTACAGCCACAACCACCGGGGCCGAGTTTAACGGCAGCCTCGGTCGGCTCCTGTTCATTGTGGTATCGGTCACACTGGCAATCTTCGCCCAGCGCATCATGAGCGCGGTGCGTGCGGAAAAAGCGGATGGCCGGTTCCTGATGGCCCTGCATTTCCTGGCGGTGGCCACACCGCTGGTCCTCGCCCTGGCATCCCTTCTGGGCTACCACTACACAGCGCTGGAACTGGAACGCAACCTGTTTATCAGCATCTGCTGGCTCGCCTTCAACGCGCTACTGTTCTACCTTGGCTTGCGCGCCCTGTCGGTGCGGGAGCGCCGCCTGACACTGGAACGCCTGCGGGAGCAGCGCGCTGCCGAACGCAAAATGGCAGAAGCCAGAGAAGCAGCCGAATCCTCTGGTGAAGGCGTACCGCCCGCGCTGGAGATGCCGGAAATGGATCTCAGGGACATCAACCAGCAAAGTACCTCGCTGTTGAAGATCCTTGTTGCTGTGGTGGCCATTTTCGGTCTCTGGTTACTCTGGGCAAGCGTTATTCCCGCGCTGCAACTGTTTGACAACATTACGCTCTGGACCATTGCCACCGATCTGGAAGGCGGGGATCCCCTGCCGATTACGCTGGGAGACCTGATGCTGGCACTGCTGGTGGCTGTGGGCACTGTGCTCGCGGTGAAGAACCTGCCCGGCACCCTGGAAGTCATGGTACTGAGCAGAATGAACCTGGAACCGGGGTCCGGTTATGCGATTACCACCATCACGACCTACCTCATCGTGTTTATCGGGGTTGTGTTTTGCCTCGGCGTGGTGGGTGTTCAATGGTCGAAACTGCAATGGCTGGTAGCGGCTCTGGGCGTCGGGCTCGGATTCGGGCTGCAGGAGATTGTTGCCAACTTCGTCTCGGGCATCATCCTGCTCTTTGAACGTCCGATCCGGGTAGGCGACACCGTGACGATTGACGGCATCACCGGGACTGTATCGAGGATTCGCATACGCGCAACCACGCTGGTGGACTGGGACCGCAAGGAACAAATCATTCCCAACAAGACCTTTGTCACTCAGGATCTGACCAACTGGACGCTGTCAGACCCCATCACCAGGGTTATTCTCCGCGTTGGAGTGGCCTACGGCTCCGATGTCGATACCGTGCAGCAGATCCTTGCAGACGTCGCCCATGACAACGAGCGCGTGGTGGATGATCCGGCACCCGCCGTGTTCTGTGTGGGGCTGGGAGACAGCAGCATTGATTTCGAAGTGCGGGTGTTCGTCAAGGACCTGCTCGATATCATGCCGTTGTCCCACGAAATTCACGCTTCAGTCACCAGAGCGTTGCGCGAAGCGGGCATCGAAATTCCTTTCCCGCAACGCGACCTCCACGTGCGCACCATACCGGACATCCAGGGACTGGCTGGTTCCGAACAACAGTGACGGCAGCCCGCCACCTGCCCCGGGTTATTCCAGGATGATCAGGTGGTTGGGCAGCTCGTTTTTCTCGCGGGTGGCGGGAACCTTGGCCTTGAGGTGGGTGCCACAGGCCTGGATGCAATCAACAAAGCCTTCCAGGGTCCGGCCCTGACGGACCTTGCTGGTGAAATCGGCCACAATGCCTTCCCATACCTGGTTATCGATCTGGCCGGAAATACCCTGATCCACCAGGATTTCCACATAATGCTCGGCTTCCGATACGAAAATCAGCATGCCGGTACCGCCTACGGTGTGATGCAGATCCTGCTCCAGAAACTGACGCCGGGCCATATTGGACGCGCGCCAGAACCGCACGGTCCTCGGAACCAGCCGATGACTTGCACCCGAGAACCTGAACAGCAGGCAGAGGACGATGAACGTGCTCCATTGAGCCATCACCAATCCGCTCACACCAAACCAGCCGGTGAAAAAATTAACGGCTCCAGGCACTAGCAGCGCCAGGATCCCCGCCCAGAGTAACGGGATATAGGCGTAGTCATCGGAGCTGGCGGCCAGAACCGTCACCAGTTCCGCGTCTGTCTCCTGCTCCACATCGGCTATCGCCGTGGCTACCTGTTTCTGCTCGCTTTTGCTCAATAGTGTCATGGTTGTATCGTACTCATAGAATCAATGGGAGGGGTTCTTCCGGGCCGGCCCGGCGAAGGTGGCGCTACCATCCACCGGAGGCACCGCCACCTCCAAAACCGCCACCGCCACCACTGAAGCCGCCGCCACCAAAGCCACCGCCGCTACGGCCACCCATCATGCTGCCGGCAACCAGGCCACCAAGGAGTGCACTGCGACCGCGGCCACTGCCCATACCGCCAAAAAACGAGAAGGCGACAATAATGAAAAACAGGATGGCCAGGGCGGGATGCGGCCGGTCTTCACGACTGGCCGGCTGGGACTGGGGCACGGCCAGAGGTTCTCCCCCGAGTACCTGAATCATCGCTTCGGCGCCATTCACAATGCCGGTGGGGAAATCACCGGCACGGAAAGCGGGCGTAATAACCTGGTTGATGATGGTGGATGACGTTGCATCGGTCAGCCGACCTTCCAGACCGTACCCGACCTCGATACGGATTCTGCGTTCATCCTCGGCCACAATCAGCAGGGCGCCGTTGTCTTCACCCTCCTGGCCAATGCCCCAATGGCGGCCAAGCTGATACCCATACTCTTCAATCGGCTGCCCCTGCAGGTTTGGCAGGGTGACCACCACAACCTGTTCACTGGTGGCCTGCTCATGGGCTTCCAGCATCTGGTTCAGCCGTGTTTCCGCCTTGCCGGGCAACATATCGGCGTTATCCACCACCCGCCCCGTCAATTCCGGAAACTCGGGACCGGACTGCGCCAGGGCATGGAACGGCAACAGCGCGACCAACACGGCGAATACGAACATCCGATAACAACGCATAACCATCAGAATTCCACCTGTGGTGCATCCTCGGCATCGGTAGCTGTCGCTTCAAAGTTGGACCGCAGCTCCAAATCACTGTACAGGAAGCTGTGCCATAGCCGGCCGGGGAAGGTGCGAATCTCAGTGTTGTATCGCTCAACTGCCTGAATGAAATCGCGGCGCGCTACGGCGATGCGGTTTTCCGTGCCTTCAAGTTGGGACTGCAATGTCAGGAAATTCTGGCTGGATTTCAGGTCTGGATAGCGTTCCGACACCGCCATCAGCCTGCTCAGGGCACTGCTCAATTCACCTTGTGCCTGTTGAAACTGCTGCAACCGCTTCGGATCGTTGAGAATGCTTTCATCCACTTGAATTGACGTCGCCCGGGACCGCGCTTCAATGACCGCCGTCAGCGTCTCCCGCTCCTGTGTGGCAAACCCCTTCACGGTTTCCACCAGATTGGGGACCAGGTCGGCCCGCCGCTGATACTGATTTTCAACCTGGGACCAGGCGGCTTTCACCTGTTCGTCGTAGGTGGGAATGTTGTTGATGCCGCAACCTGTCAGCAGGAGCGCCAACAGGGCAAGAACTGTAAGCCGCAGGCCATTGCGGTACTGCGTGATGGCAGGACTGTTCACCATGATGTATCCGTTCCTTGAGCGTCTGTAAATCCAGAATGAGTAACGATAAGACGTTAACACAGTTGCCTTTGATATGGGGTCGACACCTTCAAAAACAAGGCGTACGATAACCACTACTGTATATATAAACAGCATTAGAGATTGACCATGAAGACCCGCGGCACCGCCCTGAACCCGCACAACCGGTTCCAGCCCATTGCTACTGATCGGCAGACAAACGACGACTGGTACCAGGACCCGGACGACGAACTGAACCCGGACTCACTGGCCACCGAGGTGACCGATGAACAGGTGCGGACCATCATCAGCCGCAATCAGTCCCCTGACCTGCCGTTTGACCAATCCATCAATCCTTACCGCGGATGTGAGCACGCCTGCATTTACTGCTTTGCCAGGCCGACCCATGCCTACTGGGACCTGTCCCCCGGGCTGGATTTCGAGACCCGGCTGATCGCCAAACCGAATGCCGCCCGACGGCTCCGCGCAGAACTCGACAAACCCGGGTACCCAGTTTCCACCATTGCCCTCGGCGTGAATACTGACGCCTACCAGCCCATCGAAAAACAGCGGCGGATCACCCGGGAAATTCTCGAAGTACTGGCTGAATATCGACACCCCGTGTCGATTATTACCAAGGGCGCGTTGATTCTCCGCGATATGGACCTGCTGTCAGAGCTTGCCTCGCAGGGGCTCTGCTCGGTGCGGGTCAGTCTCACCACGCTGGACAACGGGCTGAAACGAACAATGGAACCCCGCACCGCCGCTCCCGCCACACGGCTGAAGATCATCCGCGAGCTGTCGGCCGCTGGTGTGCCAACGGGTATCCTCATTGCCCCCGTCATTCCGTTCATCAACGATCACGAACTGGAAGCCATACTGGAGGCGGCTTTCGGGGCAGGAGCCCAACAGGCAGGCTGGATTATGCTCCGGCTCCCCCTGGAGCTGGATGAGTTATTCCAGGACTGGCTGCAGAGACATTTCCCACAGCGTGCGGATCACGTCATGAACCGTATCCGTGATTTACGGGGTGGCAAGAGTTACGACGCCCGCTACGGCAAGCGCATGACGGGCACCGGCCCGTACGCTGACTTGATCCGCCAGCGCTTCAACAAAAAGGTCCGGAGTCTGGGCATCGATCGATATGACGCCACCCCACTACGCACCGACCTGTTTCGTCGCCCGGGCGGGGAACAAATGAACCTGATCTGAGGCAGGCTGTCATGCCATTTATAATGAACAAGTGAGATGGTCAGTGAAAGGACGCGCAATATAGAGGGAAACCCATGAAACCCTTTCTGATACTGGGCCTTGCCATTGCACTGACTGGCTGTCAGTCACTGCCCTCAAGCGACGAAGGCAGGACCAAAGGCGTGGTGTTTCTGAAAGGCCAGCATTGCCTGACCGAATACATTGAAGACCTGAAACGCGTGCATTATGGCCCCTGCCTGACGGTTACCTCTGTCGATAGTAAGCCGCCCGACCTGCGATCAGACGGTTTTATCGAACTGCCGGTAAGCACCCGGACGACACTGGGCGTCTACTGTGTGTACCGTAGTCAGGACAACACCCTTAAGGAAAACGGCCGAATCCATACCACTGTCGTTTTACCGGATGATCAGTTTACTCAGGCAGGTAACCGCTGGTACCTCCATGCCCACACGGACATCCTGCACGGAAAGGGCTGCAAGCCGACCTTGTCCAGGTCATCGCAAGGGCGCGGGGTTACAGCAGGACACTGACCATGCCCAGAGTGCTGACCACCAGCAATACCGTCCCCAGGACCCGGAAAAATATCGGCGTCTCCGCCCGCAGCATCCTGTCATGAACTTTCAGCCCGATAACATGACCAATCGCCGCGGCGGGCAACAACCAGAGGTGGTGGATCAACTGCAGGTCCACACCGGCATAAACAAACGCCGCCATCTTGATGGTGACCAGGATAAACCACAGGGCAAAGAGCGTGTCCCTCAACTTTTCTTTCGGCAGGTGCTGGGCAGCAACGGCAATAATCAACGGTGCCCCGATCAGCGATGTGCCACTAATATAGCCACCCGCCATCAGGAAGACCGTATCCACAGTGCGGCTACCGCTGCGAAAAGGCTTGTTGAGAATGTAGGAGACCGAGTACAACGCGACGATCACGAAGATGATGGCACTGAGGATATGGGAAGGCATGGTAATCAGCCCCACCACCCCAATGAGCTTGGGCACGATCATGATCGCCAGTATCTTCCACAGGTACTGCCAATCCACCGTGCCCTCTGCAGCCGCGCCGGTACCGTCGCCGCGCTTTTCCCTGCCCGCCTTGCGGTTGTTCATCCAGATGGTCAGAGAAGAAAAGAACAGCAGGTGCACCGAGATGATCGGCAGGAACACCAGGGGCTCGTCGAGCACCAGCAACAGAAAGGGCAAGGACAGTACCGCACCGCCAAATCCCAGGCCGGAGCGGACAAAGCCGCTCCAGACAAAGATCAGGGCAATGAGGGCGTATTGGTAGAGTGCTAGATCAGACATGGGTTCCTGACATACAACAGTCTAGACGGTGGCTAAAGCGGCGTACCTTACCATGGCGTTACCCGTATTACCCTCCCCTCCGGACTGTCTGTCAGCAGGAACACCGCCCCTTCCGGACCGGTTCGCACATCCCGGATGCGTTCATCCAGTTCACCAAACAGGGTTTCCATATCCACGGCGCCATCGTTGCTGAGAACAACGCGATGCACACGTTTTGCAGCGAGGGCGCCAACCAGCAGGCTGCCCTGCCATTCGGGGAACAGGTCACCGTCGTACAGGGTCATGCCCGAGGGCGCGATAGACGGCGTCCAATCCAACGCGGGAGAGGCCATGCCGTCATATTTGGTGAACGGCGACACCCGCGCGCCAGTGTAATCCAGCCCCAGCGTAGCCACGGGCCAGCCGTAGTTAGTGCCACCTTCAATAACATTGATCTCATCACCACCCCGGGGTCCATGTTCATGGGTGATCAGGCGATTATTGCCCCAGTCATACACAGCACCCTGCACGTTGCGATGCCCATAACTGAATATTTCCGGCAGCGCCTCGGCTTCAGCAATGAATGGGTTATCTTCCGGAGCTGACCCATCACGGTTAATCCTGATAATGGTCCCGATGTGGCTCGTCAGTTTCTGGGCTTCCTCACGATAGTCGAAACCGTCTCCCAACGTCAGAATGAGGGTGGCATCCGGAAGCCACGCCATACGCCCGCCGTAATGGGCGTCCCCTGTTTTCGCTGGCAGGCTGCGGAACACCTCCCGGACATCGTCCAGCCCGTTCGGGACCAGCCGACCGCGGGCAACGCAGGTGTGATTGGCGCTCCAGGTGCCACAGGCGTAGGCCAGATAAATGTGTCGACTCTGCTCAAAGTCCGGAGCAACCAGCACATCAAACAATCCCGCCTGGCCGGAGGCGAATACCTTCGGTACACCCGCAAGCGGTTCAGATACCTGCTGCCCATCAGCGGAAAGCAACCGCAAACGTCCGGGTCGCTCGGTCACCAGGGCCCGGCCATCAGGCAGGAAAGCCAGGGACCAGGGGTGCTCCAGCCCTGAAGCAAACGTTTCCAGCCGGTAACCCGAGGACGCATCCGCCAGAGCAGATTCCTGCGGCGCCATCCATCCCAGGGTGATGATCACGGCGCCTATGGCGAGATGACGGGGAAGGCCCCTGTGCCGTCGGGAAAAGTGCGCAAACAACCAACCCGCCACCGCCGCTGTCGCCAGCATGGCCACCATCCCGCCTGCACCCCGTGTGGCCGCAATCAGGGTGGGCATGGGGGCCAGGAAATCCACCAGCTTGAACGTTACCCAAAGCCCGACAGCGGCGCCCAATGACAGAAAAAACGCACGCCCGCGCAGTTCCAGCTGCCTGATCATCAGGCTTGCCACCAGTTGGGACACCAGGAAACTGGCACCAAACACCACCGCGTAGACCGGGGCAAAGTTCACCAGATCCTCAAGACTCGTTTGCAAGCGCGTCCCGAGGCCGATCTCAACGCCCAGATTCCGCAGCGCCAGCAGGTTAAATTGAGTCTGGACGAGACTGCCAGCCAGTACACCCAGTATCAGAGCAATCAAAAAGGCGCCCAGCACCCGAAACCAACCGACACGCTTTTCCATTTTCGTATCATTCCTTCAACCGGATGAATAACGTCCCGTTACCGCGAAGCACCAGGCTCGAACAACAGCTTGAGGTAACTGCGAAGCAGCATGAGCTGGCTTGGCAAAATGGTGCGTTCTCCAGTAGCCTTTCCCAAAACAAGGCCGCCCTCAATGACCGTTGAAACCATGTCTGCCAGCGCATCCGGGTCGATGGCATCCCGGGGTTGGTAATGTTCGTAGATCGAGTCCAGCAACGTGCGAAACCGCACGCGCCAACTCAGGACAATACGTCGATTCAGTTCCCGCACATCACGATCAAACAGGCTTTCCTGGTAACAGTAGGTCGCCACCAGGCAGCCCGGGTGTGCCTGTGGCAAATCCTCCATGATCTCCGCCAATAATTTGAGCCCTACCAGGAATCCCTGCAACGGGTCCTCAGTCAATTCCCGGCCACGGGCAAACACGTCGTCCAGCAGAGAATCCTCACGCGCCATATAGCGCAACAACAATGCTCGGGCCAACGCGTTCTTGTTGGAAAAATGGTACAGGAAGCCACTTTTGGTTATGCCTGCCTCGGCAATCACCTCTTCAATCGACGTTGCACCAAAGCCCTTCCGGAGTACCGATTTTTCAGTGATGTCCAACAACCGCTCACGGGTAGCCTGTCCCTTTTCCATCTGCCACCTCCGGTGAACCATACCCTGAGTATGGTTTTCCTTGCGGGAACTTTGACCGCCAGTGCCTACGGAAGCACCGAAAACACTGTATCCCCTTGTTTTAAAAAGACTCAACTCTTTTAAGTAAAACCGTACCACGTGCTCTCTGGTCGCGATTCGCTTCCTGGCACATGCTGGTTGTGACTGGAAACAACCCGTTAACGACAATAAGGAGGATAGCACTATGACAGGCAACGCAGAGACCATCGCTTATAACCTCACCGAAACGAATCAGGAAGTGGCAGACGCATTTGGCGACCGCATGATGGATACACTGAATTCAGGTGCGTTGGCACTGATGATTTCGATCGGCCACCGAACCGGGCTGTTTGACACCATGGCAGGCATGCCACCAGCAACCAGCATCGAAATTGCCGAAAAGGCCAATCTGGATGAGCGTTACGTCCGAGAATGGCTCGGTGCGATGACAGTCGGCAACATTGTGGAGAATAACGCCGAAATAAGAACCTACTACCTCCCAACGGAACACGCTGCAAGTCTGTGCCGGCAGTCACCGACAGACAACATAGCGGTGTTTGCCCAGTATATCCCTCTGCTTGGCTCGGTGGAGGATGACATTGTTCACTGCTTTCGACACGGTGGCGGAGTTCCATACGAGCGCTTCGAACGGTTCCATGATGTTATGGCCGAGGACAGCGGCCAGTCCGTAGTCCCTGCCCTGGAAACTCACATTCTGCCGCTCGTTCCGGGTCTTGTTGAACGGCTGGAAAGGGGCATTCGTGTCCTTGACGTTGGCTGTGGCAGGGGGCGGGCCCTGAACAAACTGGCAAAATTGTTCCCGCGCAGCCGGTTTACCGGATACGACATTTCCGAAGATGCCATCCGATACGCCGGCCAGGAAGCCAGGGCGCTCGGGAATGATAACGCAACCTTCGAGGTATTTGACGCCAGCGGCCTTGAACATAGTGATCAACCTGACCAATTCGATCTGATCACCACATTCGATGCCGTGCACGACCAGAAGGACCCTCTCGCTGTGTTGCGGGGCATCCGGAAAACACTGGCTGATGACGGAGTTTATCTCGCCCAGGACATCAAGGGATCAAGCCATCACCACAGTGACCGAAACCATCCGATTGGCCCGTTGCTCTACACCATTTCCTGCATGCATTGCATGACGGTTTCCCTGGCGCAGGATGGAGAGGGCCTGGGGGCCATGTGGGGGAAGGAAAAAGCCCTGGAGTACTTTCATGCGGCAGGCTTCCGGAGCGTCGACGTGCATGAACTGGAACATGATTTCCAGAATTACTGGTATGTATGCCGACCCTGAGCCGCCCCAAGACGGTATGCAGCCCTGCTGGTGATTACTGAAGGCCCGAATCGGGCCTTCGACCGGAAAGCCGGTACAGGGCCGCAAGCAGCCCCCGGAGCAGGACAATCGCGGGCCATACTAACCAGCTGGCGATGTACATGGCGGGAAGCAGAATGATCAACCAGCCGGCGATCTGTATGGCCAGGGGCGACACACCCAACACATCCGCCACCCCCGCGAAAAAATCATTGATCACGCTGGGGTGGCGCACCACCAGGTACCCTGCGCCGATGAGGACCGGCCACTTGGCGTAACGGGCACTACTGAGCAGCAGGCGGCCACTTCCTGTCATGCGGGCGGCCAGTGCCGCCGATCGGGTAGAAAGACTGGCACCCCGGGTGGTTCTGGCCACAGCCCGCCCGGCCCGGAGCACCTTGACCGCGCTGGCGAACACCAGCACATCCACAGACGCCCAACCGATATCGCTGACAGAAATATCCTCCCCGGTTCGGTAATTTGCCTCCAATTTCCGGACCCCACTGGTAAAGAACCCGGCAATCCCCTCGGTCACCCGCTCCGTCTGGACCCACTGAGTCTCCCCGTTTGGGTCCACCACAAATTGCCCCAGGAAATCGTGCCCCTCATCGCGAATGAAATTCACCGCATACCAGCCCCGTTCCTCTGGCGTCAGCGTCTCACTCTTTTCCGGTTTCCCGGGGGCATCGGTGGGGTTTCCCCGAAGTTCGGCAATATAATCCTTTGCCCGCTGATATTGGCGGGCGGCCTTGTTCATCCATTCAATAGACCGGACCGGTTCACGCAGGAAAAAGTCGATGGGGGGCAAGGCGTGTTCGCCATAGGTGCGCAATACTTCCCGGAATTCCGGCTCGGACGAATACAGAGGGAGAATGGTGCGTGCCATGTCGGGGTATGTCAGCAATGCGGCCTCAGCTTTCAGGAGTAGCAGGGGGTCGTCCCCCAGATCCAGAACAGCCGCCTGAACGTCAATGGGCTCGCTACCGATGCGATCAAAACCCGGCAATGCCTCCTGAGCCTGAATGGAAACAAGCTTCTGTTCAATAGGCACCGGTCGGGATGCGTAACTGGCAAGCACCGCCAACAATAACGCCACGCCCAGAATCGCCATGAATTTCTTCAAATACCCACCTCAGGTCCTTCCCGTTCAGCCCCTGTTTTATCACAGGTCGGGTTAATAACTAACCAAAGAACCAGTAGCACACGCCAATGGCGGTCACCATCCCCGCCAGGTCAGCAAGTAACGCACAGCCAAGGCCGTGGCGGATTTTAGTAACGCCGACCGCACCAAAATACACCGCAAGCACATAGAACGTCGTTTCCGTGCTGCCCTGCATGGTAGCAGCCGCCAGCGCTGGAAAACTGTCGACGCCGAAGTTATCCATGGTTTCGATCATCATCGCCCTGGCACCGCTACCGGAGAGTGGCTTGATGAACGCCGTTGGCAAGGCATCAATGAAACGGGTATCCCAGCCCATCCCTTCTGCCATCCAACGAATGCCATCCAGCCCCGCATCCAGCACACCGCTGGCCCGAAGGACCCCGACGGCAACCAGCATGGCAATCAGATAGGGCAGCAAGGTCACCGTGAACCCCAGACCTTCCCTGGCGCCCTCGATAAAGGCGTCATACACATTCACCTTACGCAGGGCACCGATGGCCAGAAAGGCAATGACAATACTGAACAGGGTAAGATTGCCCACCAGCGTGGAGGTTGCTGCCAGTACCTGGGCTGACATACCCGCTAACGTGGTCAGCAACAGGCCCAGGGCCGCAGCCCCCGCCACCAGGTAGCCCAGGACCACCGGGTGCCCGAGCTTCAACCGCTGCATCAGCGAGACGCTGAGCAGCCCGACCAGACTGGAGGCGGTGGTCGCCAGCAGGATCGGCAGGAATACCACCGTCGGGTCAGACGCACCCTGCTGGGCGCGATACATGAAAATAGTCACCGGCAACAGCGTCAGGGAGGATGTATTCAGAACCAGAAAGAGAATCTGGGCGTTGCTGGCGGTATCCTTGCTGGGGTTCAGGCTCTGCAGGGAATGCATGGCCTTGATGCCAATGGGCGTGGCGGCGTTGTCCAGTCCCAGGATATTGGCGGCAAAGTTCATGCTGATCAGCCCCATGGCGGGATGACCACTGGGGACTTCCGGCATCAGTCGCCGAAAGAGCGGGTCAAGCAACCTGGCCATCAGCCGGATGAGCCCTGCCTTCTCGGCAATGGCCAGAAACCCCAGCCACAATGTCATGGTCCCGGCCAGCACCAGCACAATCTCGACACTGAGCTCAGCCATGTCGAACAGCGCGGCCACCAGGCGGCTGAATACTTCGGAGTCCCCTACTCCCAACCATTGCCAAAGCGCCGCGACAAACGCGGCGATAAAAAAGCTTAGCCAGATGCCATTAAGCATGTGTGTCCGGGCTACCTCAGGTCTGCTTGGGTACTGGCGCAACAAAAAACCCCGAAGCTCTCACCCCGGGGTCTTTGTGTGGCCGGCCTGGCCAGCAGTATAGGCGGGCTGTTACTGCTCCACAAACGCCCGCTCAATCACGTAGTGACCCAGATCGCCGCCACGGGCCTCCTTGAAGCCCATGTTATTGAGGATACTGCAGGTATCCTTGAGCATGCTGGGGCTGCCGCAGATCATGAAACGGTCATTCTCCAGATCGAAATCCGGCAAGCCCAGCTCGCGGGTAATCTTGCCGTTTTCCATGGCGTCAGTCAGGCGGCCCTGGTTACGGAACTCCTCGCGAGTAACAGTTGGATAGTACAGCAGCTTGCCGTCCACCATTTCGCCGAAGAATTCGTTTTCCGGCAGCGCTTCGATTTCCTGCTGGTAGGCCAGCTCAGAGACATAGCGCACGCCGTGGGTCACAATCACCTTGTCATAGGCTTCATAGACTTCCGGGTCCTTGATGATGCTCATGAACGGCGCCAGACCGGTACCGGTGCTGATCAGCCACAGGTTCTTGCCGGGCAGCAGGTTATCCATGATCAGGGTGCCGGTCGGCTTGCGGCTGACCAGAATCTCGTCCCCCACCTGGATTTTCTGCAGACGTGAGGTCAGAGGACCGTCCTGAACCTTGATGGAGAAGAATTCCAGCTCTTCCTCGTAGTTCGCGCTGGCAATACTGTAGGCGCGCATCAGGGGCTTGCCGTCGGTTTCCAGACCAATCATGGTGAAATGACCGTTCTTGAAACGAAACCCGGGATCACGGCTGGTGGTGAAACTGAACAGGGTGTCGTTCCAGTGGCGTACGCTGGTGACTTTCTCTTTGATCAGGTTGCTCATGATTAACTCTCGCCTGTTCTGTTTGCTCGAACGCAATAAGTTGAAGATCCGAATTGAATAAATTCTAACCCGCAGCTAACCTATCGACAAAATGGGATATTTTCATAACCTTATTCGGTCTAATCGATTACGGTGGTTTGTCGATGAAATACAGTTTCCGCCAGCTGGAAGTTTTCCTTGCCGCTGCGCATTTTCAGAACATCACCCGTGCGGCGGAATCCCTCGCGATGTCGCAATCGGCTGCGAGCAGTGCCCTGAAAGAGCTGGAGAACCAGTTCGATATCCAGCTCTTTGACCGGGTCGGTAAACGCCTGCAGCTGAATGAACTCGGCCGCCTTTATCGCCCGAAAGTGGAGGCATTGCTCGCCCAGGCCAGCGAGCTGGAGCAGGCATTCAGCAAACACTCGGAAGTCGGCGCCCTGAAAGTCGGGGCCACGCTCACTATTGGTAACTATCTGGCCGTCGGGGTGATGGCCCAATACATGAATACCCCTACGCACCCCCGGGTTTCCCTCGAGGTGGCCAATACCCGCACCATCGCCAGACGGGTTAGTGACTTTGAACTGGATATCGGGCTGATAGAGGGGGAACTTCAGGCACCGGAGCTGGAAGTCATTCCCTGGCGGGAGGACGAGCTGGTGGTGTTCTGCTCCCCCGACCACCCGCTCGCCCGGAAGAAGAACCTGGATGACGACGACCTTCGCAACGCCACCTGGGTCATGCGGGAACAGGGTTCAGGCACCCGCCAAAGCTTCGAGAGAGGCATGCACGGCCTGCTGCCGGATCTGAATATTCTGCTGGAACTGGAACACACCGAAGCCATCAAGCGGGCGGTGGAAGCCGGGCTGGGCATTGGCTGCCTGTCACAAGTCTGTCTGGCAGACGCCTTTCGCCGGGGCAGCCTGGTGCCGTTGACAGTCCCGGAGTATCGGCGTTTCGACCGGCAGTTCTACTTTATTCTGCACAAACAGAAATACCGCAGTGCCGGCATCGACGCCTGGATGGAACTGTGCCGGCAGTTGTGACCAGCCCTCAGGCCATCACCGGCCCGCTGTGAAACCGGAACTCCTGGTCCGGCTCTTCGATCAGTTTCTGCTCAAGGGCCAGAAACATCGCCACCCGATCACCCACCGGACCACCATTGGCCTGTTCTGCCAGGGTCAGGTAATCCTGGTAATGGCGGGCTTCCGACTTGAGCAAGCTGTTGTAGAAATCCGCCAGCTTGTCATCCAGATGCGGAGCCAGTGCTGCAAAGCGTTCACAGGAGCGGGCCTCGATAATGGCACCAACGATCAGCACATCCACCAGCCGACCGGGGTCTTCGGTCCGCACTTCCTGCCTTAACCCTGCCGCATAGCGGGCCGGGCTCAGGTGGCAGTAATCCACTCCCCGCTTCTTCATGATGGCCAGCACCTGCTCGAAATGACGCAATTCTTCCCGCGCCAGGCGCGACATCCTGTTCAGCAGATCGGTGTTGTCCACGTAGCGATACATCAGGCTTAACGCGGTTGAAGCGGCTTTTTTCTCGCAATGGGCGTGATCAATCAGCATCAGGTCCTGATTGGCCAGGGCGTTCTCAATCCAGCGCCGGGGCGTGCGGCAGGGCAGAAAATCGTGAATTTCTTGCAGGGCTTCGGTCATGGCAAACATCGGGTCAGAATAACGGGGCGGGGAGTATACACCACATAACAGATCACTCCGACCACTGTCCATCTTAACTTTGTAAGGGCTTTCCTATAGAATGCAGCGCCAGATCAAGGAGTCTCTGAATAAATCCTGAAACCCCATCGGCGATTTGAGGCGTTATTCAGAGGCTCCTGCGGCCTTTTCCGCCATAAAACTCCCGCCAGGCAACGATGCCCACGGCGCGGGACATTCCAACTGATGAGGGTCCATATCGTGTTAGAAGCCTATCGTGAACACGTTGCAGAACGCGAAGCTCTGGGTATCCCCCCAAAGCCTCTGAATGCAGAGCAGACCGCCGCGCTGGTCGAGCTCCTGAAAAATCCTCCTGCCGGTGAAGAAGAAACTCTCGTTTATCTTCTGGAAAACCGTATTCCGCCAGGTGTTGACGAAGCCGCTTATGTAAAAGCCGCTTTCCTGACTGCCATTGTTAAAGGCGAAGCCAGCTCTCCCCTGCTGGACAAAGAGAAAGCCGTCAAGCTGCTGGGCATGATGCAGGGTGGCTACAACATCGCCACTCTGGTTGACCTGCTGGACGATTCCGACCTGGCCGAACTGGCCGGTGAACAGCTGAAGCGTACCCTGCTGATGTTCGACGCGTTCAACGACGTCAAGGAAAAGATGGACGCCGGCAACGCCGTTGCCAAGGCTGTGGTTGAATCCTGGGCCAACGCCGAGTGGTTCACCAACAAGAAAAAGGTTCCCGAGAGCACCAAGATGGTGGTGTTCAAGGTGACCGGCGAAACCAACACCGACGACTTGTCTCCGGCTCCGGATGCCTGGTCCCGTCCGGACATCCCGCTGCACGCCCGCGCTGCTTACAAAATGGAGCGTGATGGCCTGAAGCCGGAAGAGCCCGGCGTCACCGGTCCGATGAGCCAGATCGACGAAATCAAGGCCAAGGGCCTGCCCGTTGCCTTCGTGGGTGACGTTGTCGGTACCGGCTCTTCACGTAAATCTGCCACCAACTCCGTTCTGTGGTTCTTCGGTGAAGACATCCCGGGTGTACCGAACAAGCGTGCCGGCGGTGTCTGCATCGGTAACAAGGTTGCCCCGATCTTCTTCAACACCATGGAAGACGCCGGCGCCCTGGTATTCGAAGCCCCGGTAGACGACCTGAACATGGGCGACGTTATCGAGATCCGTCCGTACGAAGGCAAGATCCTGAACGAAGCCGGCGAAACCATTTCCGAGTTCAAGTTCAAGTCCGACGTGATCCTGGACGAAGTTCAGGCTGGCGGTCGTATTCCGCTGATCATCGGTCGTGGCCTGACTGCCAAGGCCCGTGCTGCTCTGGGCCTGGGAGCTACCGACATCTTCCGTCTGCCGACGGATCCGGAAGCCGGCACCAAGGGCTTCACCCTGGGCCAGAAGATGGTCGGCAAGGCCTGTGGCCTGGAAGAAGGCAAGGGCGTTCGTCCTGGCACATACTGCGAGCCGCACATGACTACCGTCGGTTCTCAGGACACCACTGGTCCGATGACCCGTGACGAGCTGAAAGACCTGGCGTGCCTGGGCTTCCAGGCTGACCTGGTGATGCAATCTTTCTGTCACACCGCCGCGTATCCGAAGCCGGTTGACGTAGAGATGCAGCACACCATGCCAGACTTTATCCAGACCCGTGGCGGTGTTGCCCTGCGTCCGGGTGACGGCATCATCCACTCCTGGCTGAACCGCATGCTGCTGCCCGACACCGTCGGTACCGGCGGTGACTCCCACACCCGTTTCCCGATGGGCATCTCCTTCCCGGCCGGCTCTGGTCTGGTGGCCTTTGCTGCCGCTACCGGCGTTATGCCGCTGGATATGCCGGAATCGGTTCTGGTTCGCTTCAAGGGCGAAATGCAGCCGGGCATCACCCTGCGTGACCTGGTACACGCAATCCCGCTGTACGGCATCAAGAACGGCATGCTGACCGTGGAGAAGAAAGGCAAGATCAACGAATTCTCCGGTCGTATCCTGGAAATCGAAGGCCTTGAGCACCTGACGGTTGAGCAGGCGTTCGAGCTGTCTGACGCCTCTGCTGAGCGCTCCGCAGCCGGTTGTACCATCAACCTGTCTGAAGAGTCCGTGGCCGAGTATCTGCGTTCCAACATCACCATGCTGCGCTGGATGATTGCCGAAGGTTACGGCGATCCGCGTACCCTGGAGCGTCGTGCCCAGCAGATGGAAGAGTGGATTGCCAACCCGAAGCTGATGCGTGCAGACAAAGACGCGGAGTACGCCCACGTGGTGGAAATCGATCTGGCCGATATCAAGGAGCCGATCGTATGCTGCCCGAACGACCCGGACGACGCCAAGTTCCTGTCCGAAGTCGCTGGCGACAAGGTGGACGAAGTGTTCATCGGTTCCTGCATGACGAACATTGGTCACTTCCGCGCTGCCGGCAAGCTGCTTGAGCAGAACAAAGAGCCCCTGAAGACCCGTCTGTGGATGTCTCCTCCCACCAAGATGGACCAGGAGCAGCTGATGGAAGAAGGCTACTTCAACACCTACGGCACCGCCGGTGTTCGCACCGAGATGCCGGGTTGCTCCCTGTGCATGGGTAACCAGGCGCGTGTGGCTGCCAAGTCCACGGTTCTGTCTACCTCCACCCGTAACTTCCCGAATCGCCTGGGCGATGGTGCCAACGTGTACCTGACCTCTGCGGAACTGGCGGCTGTGGGTGCGGTACTGGGCAAACTCCCCTCCCCGGCGGAGTACATGGAGTACGCCAAGGACCTGAACAGCATGTCGAAAGAGATCTACAAGTACCTCAACTTCGACCAGATGGAGAACTATACCAAGAAGGCGTCTGAAGCGGACGTCGCTTAAGACCTGACCTTCAGGGTTTAGTTTAGCTCCATGAAAACGCCAGCCTCCGGGCTGGCGTTTTTTGTTGGCCACGGATAACCCTGTGTAGCCAAATCGGGCCCGGGGTGGGGTACCTTTT
>NZ_JBJJLB010000019.1:0-162149 GCF_045449795.1 Marinobacter alkalisoli | reverse complement strand
AAGAAAAGGTACCCCACCCCGGGCCCAGCCCCACACAAAAAAGGGGCTCCCGAAGGAGCCCCTGCCATTACTCAGAACGTTGTAAGCGTTCTTGTTTACCGGGTGATGGCCTGGTACTCGCCGGCATCCTCTGTGGCAAGACTTACCACCATGATGGCAATCCAGGCAGCGATGAAGCCAGGAATGATCTCGTACACACCCGGGCCACCCATGAACTCACCGTTCCAACCCAGCGAAATCCAGATGATGACGGTGGCTGCACCCGCAACCATGCCCGCGATGGCACCAGCGCCGTTCGTACGTGGCCACATCAGCGACAGGATGATCAGCGGGCCAAACGCCGCGCCAAAGCCTGCCCAGGCGTTACTCACCAACGCCAGAACCTGAGAGTTCGGGTCAGACGCAATAACGGCAGCAACCAGACCAACCAATACGACACAAACCCGGCCCACATTCACGCACTCACGGTCGGAGGCTTCCTTGCGCAGGAACAGACGATAGAAATCTTCAGTAAGGGAGGATGAGGACACCAGAAGCTGACTGGAAATGGTGCTCATGACGGCAGCAAGCAGCGCAGCATAGAGGAAACCGGTGATCAACGGATGGAACAGCAGGTCCGACAGGATGATAAAGATGGTTTCCGGATCTGCTACATCCATACCGTTACGCACCGCGTATGCCCGCCCGAATATGCCAAGAGAGACAGCACCGACCAGGGAAATAAGCATCCAGCTCATACCGATGTTACGGGCAGTCGGCACCTCTTCAAGCGTACGGATCGCCATGAAGCGCACAATGATGTGTGGCTGGCCAAAATAGCCCAGACCCCAGGTAACCGCAGACAGCCAGCCGATGATCGTCAGTCCCTCAGTCCACGACAGTAGCGAGGGGTCGACCTCGTTCAGCGTTTGTGATGCCTGAGCGAAACCGCCGCCACCTTCGCCAAAGAGGACAACCGCCGGCATGATAACCAGTGCCAGCATCATGATGCAGCCCTGCACGAAGTCCGTCATGCTCACTGCCAGGAAGCCACCAACAACCGTATAGCACAGCACGACGCCCAGCGTGATGACGATACCCACAGCGTAGTCACTCAGGCCGCCAAAGTTGAAAATTCCGGCAAACGCGCTTTCAAACAGCTTGCCACCGGCAACCAGGCCGGAGGCCGTGTAAACCGCGAAGAAGATAACGATAACGATGGCTGACACCGTGCGCAGGGAAAGCGCCTGTGTCGGAAACCTGTTAGCCAGAAAGGACGGAATCGTGATCGCATTACCATAGTGAACCGTCTGTTCACGAAGCCGTGGCGCTACGAGGGTCCAGTTAAAGAACGCACCCACAAGCAGGCCGATACCGATCCAGGCCGAACCCAGGCCCGATACAAACAGCGCCCCGGGCAACCCCAGAAGCAACCAACCACTCATGTCCGAAGCGCCGGCCGAAAGGGCCGCCACTTTTGGACTGAGCGCTCGCCCACCCAGCATGTAGTCCTCGGATGACGACGTAGCTCTGCGCATCGCATAAATGCCGATGGCAATCATGAGCGCAAAATAAAGAAATAGACTTATCCAAACACCAATAGCCATGAAACTCCTCCAGTTCAAATGGGACGGAACTAGCTCCGACCGATTGGCGCGTTTACCATGTTGACTCCGGTAATCGCACCCTTTGTTGTTTTATCGCGTTTTTCTTATCCCCTTATAGTGCGCTACTGCCATTAACGCCAGCGTCTGCATCTCAATACTTACCTCCGTATCATTCAGTTATCGTTGTGCACCACTTTGAGAGCATGACGCCCTTCAAACCTTTTCGATTCCAAGCGACAGCAGCGACGCGTTACCGCCCACTGCCGTGGTATTTATGGTGCGTGTCCGCTCGGTGGCGAACCTCAGCAGGTAATGTGGACCGCCCGCTTTAGGCCCCGTGCCTGAGAGGCCGCGGCCGCCAAACGGCTGGACACCAACCACCGCACCAATCTGGTTGCGATTGATGTAGCAGTTACCCACTTTTACCCGTTGCTCAATGTAAGCTGCGGTGCCCTCACTGCGACTGTGAACTCCCAGTGTGAGCCCGTAGCCCGCTGCATTGATCTCATCAATAACGTCGTCCAGCTTCTCGGCGTCATAGCGGACAACATGAAGGATCGGGCCGAAATGCTCGGTCTTCAGGTCTGTGATGCTGGAAATGCCATAAGCCGAGGGCGGGATAAAGTACCCGGCTTCGCAGGAGGTCGGAACCGGTGCCCTGGCAATGAATCGTGCGCTGCTCTCCAGCGACCGCAGATGCTGCTGCAGTCCGGATTGGGCGTCCTCATCAATGACCGGCCCGACATCCGTGCTGTGAAGCTCTGGATTACCCACAGACAGCTCCTGCATGGCCCCCGCCAGCAGGGTTTCGATCTTATCCGCCACGTCTTTCTGCAGGTACAGCACCCGTAACGCGGAGCAGCGCTGACCGGCGCTGGCAAAGGCGGATTGCAGCACGTCCTGAACCACCTGCTCCGGCAGTGCACTGCTGTCCACGATCATCGCGTTCTGGCCACCCGTTTCGGCAATCAATGGCACGATAGCCCCTTCCCGAAGGGCCAGCATGCGATTGAGAATATGGGCAACCTGAGTAGATCCGGTGAAGGCAATGCCGGCAATTCTGGGGTCCGGGGTCAGCTTGCCGCCAATTGTTGCCCCCTCACCGGGTAACAGTTGAATAACGTCCGGCGGGAAGCCGGCCTCGAGCATCAGTTCCATGGCCCGATGGGCCACCAGGCTTGCTTGTTCAGCCGGTTTGGCAATCACGGTGTTGCCTGCCACCAGGGCTGCCATAATCTGGCCGGTAAAGATGGCCAGTGGAAAGTTCCAGGGACTGATGCAGAGAAACACGCCCCGGCCTTCCATATAAAGCTCGTTACTCTCGCCGGTAGGGCCAGGCAACGCAACGGCCTTACCGAAGCGGGCCTGCCCCTGCACGGCGTAATAACGACAGAAATCCACCGCCTCACGCACTTCGTCAATGCCATCCTGCATGGTTTTGCCCGCTTCACGGCAACAGATGGCCATGAGCTCTTCCATATGGGCCTCCAGCAGGTCGGCGTACTTTTCCAGGCACTGAGCCCGCTCCGCGACCGGTCGCTCACTCCACTCACGGAAACCCGAGGCAGCGACATCCAGCGCCTTTTCGGCGTGGGACTCATTCGCCCATACCACATGACCCACAGATCTGTTCCGGTCATAGGGAGAGCATACTTCTGAACGCTCGCCATCCTGACGACGGGTGCCATTGATGACGGGGGCGGCTTGCCAGCTTGCGTTGCCCCACTCCGCCAGGTGATTCATCAGCGGGTCAAGGTGAGAGGCAATGTGAATGTTCAGCCCCCTGGAATTCCTGCGTTCCTCACCGTAAATGTCTTTTGGCAGAGATATCCGGTCATTGGGCAAGGATTCATACCGCAGCAACTCCTGCACCGGGTTCTGCACCAGCGCTTCAACTGGCGTGGCGGCATCCACAAGACGATGCACAAACGAGGAGTTGGCGCCGTTCTCCAACAATCGACGCACCAGGTAAGGCAACAAGTCCTTGTGGGCGCCGACCGGAGCGTATATGCGCACCGGGATATCGTGCTCCTGGAGAATACCGTTATAAAGCGCGTCCCCCATACCGTGCAGGCGCTGAAACTCGATCTTCCGCCCCCTGGTACGCGCCATCTCCAGCACCGAAGCCACGGTATGGGCATTATGGCTGGCCAGTTGCGGGTACAGCGCCCCTTCGGTGTAATCGCTCAGCAGGTAACGCAGGCAGGCCAGGTAGGAGGTATCCGTGGCCTCCTTGCGGGTAAACACCGGATAGCTGTCCAACCCCAGCTGCTGACAGATCTTGATTTCGGTGTCCCAGTAAGCGCCTTTAACCAGGCGAATCGGAATTTCGTCGCCCTGCTCCTTCGCCAGCCTGGTCAACCAGCACAACACAGGCAATGCACGCTTGGAATAGGCCTGGATCACCAGCCCCAAGCCCCCCCATCCACTGACGACGGGTGAAGTAAACACCTTCTCGAACAGCTTGAGGGACAGCTCAAGGCGGTCCATTTCCTCAGCATCGATGGTTATCGACACCCCTTTTTTCCGCGCCAACTCCAGTAACCCGGTGACGGTACTCGCCAATTCCGTCAGAACCCGCTCTTCCTGGGCCACTTCGTATCGGGGATGGAGGGCAGACAGCTTGATGGAAATCGAGGGATTCGGAGCATTGCCTTGCGGATAGGTATCGTTACCCACGGATTCAATGGCGCGGAGGTAGTCCTGCAGGTAGCGATCGGCATCCTCGCGGGTCATGGCGGCTTCGCCGAGCATATCAAACGAGTAGGTGTACCCCATGTCGCGATACTCGCGGGCGTTCTTCAGGGCTTCATGGATGTCCCGCCCCAGCACAAACTGCTTACCCATGATGGCCATCGCCCGGTACATCGCACTGCGGATGACCGGTTCACCGCTGCGCTTGACCAGCCGCTTCCAGATACTGGATGGCGAGCCGTCCAGACGCTTGTCCATCCGGACCACGTGACCGGTGAGCAGTAGCCCCCAGGTCGAGGCGTTCACCAGGGTGGATTCGCTGCGCCCCACGTGTTTCTGCCAGTCCGCCACTGACATCTTGTCCTCAATCAGGGCATCGGCGGTATATTTGTCGGGGATGCGCATCAGCGCTTCCGCCAGACACATCAGCAGGATGCCTTCCTCGGTATCCAGGCTGTATTCCTGCAGCAGGGCGTCCACCATGTGGACCGCATCATCCTGCTCCCGCACTTTGTTGATGAGCGCTGTGGCCGTCTCGGTCACGGCGCGCTGCTCGGCGGCATCACTCTGGGCCAGGGGGATCAGTTCGTTGAGGTAGCGGGTTTCATCAACCGCATAGTTCCCGGTAATGCCCTGCCAGAACCAGGATCGCGGCTGCTCCTGAAACGCAGGCTCAAGCACTTTGCTTGCACTGAACATCGGCATACCTCTTACACTTACCGGGACTGGCCTGTCGGCTCTCATTATCAGAATTGACAGGTCAGCAAATGCGCCCTGATCACCACCATCACCTGACGATAGTCAACTGAGTGTATAAGTTAGTATTACTACGAATGGCAGGCTTACAAAATCCTACGATTATTTTGCAAATTCATCCGGAAGTGGTGATTTTTTGTGAAATCAGGCGACTTTTTCACCAGATCGTAACTTGGTGGGAGTAGTGCCCTTGTATTTTCTCAGTGCATTCGTGAGGGCGCCCTGGGAGGAAAACCCGGTCCGGTAACTGACTTCAGACACCGAAAGGCCGGTGGAAAGGAGCAACTGTGCCGCCTGATCGAGGCGCGTCTGCAACAGGAACTGATGAGGAGTAATGCCGGTCACTTCCCGGAACATTTCATGGAAACGGCTGACACTCAGGCAGGCCACTCCCGCCAGATCAGTAACCGTGATCTTGCGATGCAGGTTTTCCATGATATAGCGGCGAATGGTGTCAGGCCGTATCACGTGGCGGTTACTCTGTACCGATCGCCCGTCGTTCAAGCGCTCCGCCATGCAATGCAGAATGCTTGCCGCCAGATGCTGCTTCAGGCCTTCATTTTCCGAAGCCCGGTCAAATTCACCGGCCGTGAACTGAACCAGCCCCTGTAATTTATTATCCATTTCCAGGGTTCTTGGGCGTTCAAACAACGGCGCCAACCGCTCATATTCCGCATGAGCAGGTGTGTTTATGGCGGGCATATAGGGATCAAGGTTGATCACCAGCACGTGGTTCTGGTTATCGCCACAGTAATCGTGACGTGCTTCCGTGGGTACCAGGCAGGCTCGCCAGGTATCCAGGTGGGAACCGGTACCGTCCACACTCAGGTCCGCCTCTCCCCGCACACCCACGACAATCTGATGATGTTCATGGCGGTGCTGGTGTGACGCTATCGGGAGCTTAAGCAAGCGTGCGTTCAACATACCCGGTTTCCGGATGACTGGTGCGAATGAACTTCAATTAAAGCAGATACGAGCAAATTTTGCACAAAACTGACCGGAACGCCGCTAATACCAGCTGGGGCATCAGGCCATGGCAACCAGCTCGGTGATACGACGGGTCACATCCCCGGTGACTTCATCCAGGGATCTGCCCGCATCCACCACCTGATAACGATCGGGATCAGCAGCGGCACGCTCCAGATAGGTATCACGGATCCGCTGGAAGAAATCCACCGCCTCACGCTCGAAGCGGTCCAGTTCGCCCCGGTGGCGGGCACGGGTCATGCCGGTTTCCACCGGCGCATCCAGCAGGATCACCCGATCCGGGCGGACCTCGCCCTGAACCAGGTTCTCCAGCAGGGCAATGCGTTCCGCGGGCACACCACGACCACCACCCTGGTAGGCGAACGTGGCATCAGTGAAGCGGTCACACAGCACCCAGCGACCGGCCTCCAGTTCCGGCAGGATGCGAGTATGAAGGTGCTGTGCCCGGGCGGCGAACATCAGCAACAGCTCGGTCATATCGTTCACCGGCTCATCCCTCGGCGCCAGCAGCAGCTCACGAATGGCTTCGGCCATCGGCGTGCCACCGGGTTCCCGGGTGACGATAAACTCAACTCCGAGGGTTCTCAGCGTCTGCGCGGCAGTTTCCAACTGGGTGGATTTACCCACCCCTTCGGAGCCCTCAAAGGTGATGAACTGACCACGTTGACTCATGGATTATCCTCATTTACCACCGGGGCCGGCGATGACCGGTAATCCGAACGACGGTTCAACTGGTACTCCCTGACAGCTTTCTGATGCTCGCTCAATGTACGGGAAAACTTGTGGGTACCATCACCACGGGCGACGAAGTAGAGCGCATCCCCATCTTCCGGGTTCAGCGCCGCATGAATAGCTTCCCGGCCCGGGAGTGCTATGGGCGTGGGCGGCAGTCCATCAATGCGGTAAGTGTTGTAAGGGGTGTGACGCCGCAGATCCTTGCGGGTAATACGACCGATATAGCGATCGCCCAGGCCATAAATCACCGTGGGGTCCGTCTGTAACCGCATGCCCTTCTGCAACCGGCGCACAAACACACCGGCGACCTGGCCTCGTTCGTGGGGGGCGCCGGTCTCCCGCTCAACGATGGACGCCATAATCAGGGCTTCGTAGGGCGAATCGTACGGCAGGTCTTCAGCGCGGTTGCCCCATTCCTCGGCCAGAACCCGTTCCATGCGCTCAAAGGACCGGCGCAACAGATCCAGATCGGTTTCACTACCGGTAAACGCATAGGTATCCGGAAAGAAACGCCCCTCCGGATGCTCGCCCTCGGCACCGATGGCTTCCATGATCACTTCATCACTCCAGTCCGTGGTTTCCTTTTCCAACCGCTCGCTGTTCGCAAGAGCCTGTCGCATGTCCCGAAACGTCCAGCCCTCGATAAACTGGATGAACCACTGCTTGGTATCACCGGCCACCATCTTCGCCACGATATCTCTGGGCGTCATACCTGAGACGATCTCATACTCCCCGGCCTTGACCTGGACAACCTCCGGATTCAGGCGGCCATGGATACGCAGCCACAGAGAGTCTTTCAGAAATCCTTCTGCCTCCAGCATACGGGCCACTTGGCCGAAACCGGTGCCGGAAGGCACATCAAGAAGAACGGGCTCTTCCAGGGCGACAGGAATGTCCAGGGTATTCAAACCCTGCCAAACCCAGAGCGCACTGCCAGAAACAGCCAGCACCAGGACACAAATGACGGATATCAATAACTTCCGGAGCAAACTAGGATTCCACTAAATCGAGAGGGTTGGAGATTGTCGCAAGAGCGTCATCAACAGGCAAATCCAGCCCGTCGATTCTGCGAGCCGGCACCACACCAATAATGCTGTTCATCAGGTAGAGGCCCCGGCAGTCCTTGCCCTCAAGGCTCGACGGGGAAATCGTTGAATATTCAACTTTCTCTCCCTGACTCTCCAGATAGTCCAGCACATGGGCACGCATAATGCCGGCCACCGCCAGTTGCTCACGGGGTGGTGTTACCCAATGGCCACCGGCGTTCAGTAATACGTTGGTGCGAGTGCCTTCAACCAGCTGGCCGGCAGGGTCACGCATAATCAACTCATACAGGTCGTCGGTGAGCTCACGGCTCGCCATCACTTGTTCCAGCCGGTTGAGCGACTTGATACCCGCCAGACGCGGGTTTACGGTCAGTGGAAACTCCGCCAGGCCGACTTCGACACCCTCTGGACCGGGAAGCGGCGGCATGGCACTGGCGGATACGATCAGACTTGCTCCCCCCTCAGCCGCGGGCCGGTAGCCACGGCCACCGCTGCCACGGGTCAACACCAGCTTGAGGACCCAGCCGTCGGAGCCAAAGGAACCGGCATGCCGATCAACAGCCTCGCGCACGGCATCACGCAGTTCACGCTCGGTGACCGCAATGCCCAGTACGGCCGCATCCGTCACCATTCTGTGTATGTGCCGGGAAAGCAGAACAGCCCCGCGCCCTTCCATACGAATGGTTTCAAACAGTCCGTCACCGTATGCCAGACCACGATCGGTCGCCGAAACACGGCTACTGTTCGCTGACATCACGTTCAACAAACCGGCTTAGTCCTCGTAACGTCGGAAAATCAACGTACCGTTGGTGCCACCAAAACCGAAGGAGTTGGACAGGGCAACACGAACATCCGCTTTCCGGCTCTGATTGGCAACCAGGTCCAGATCACAGCCTTCATCAGGGTTGTCCAGGTTAATGGTAGGCGGCAACACGCCCTCACGGATGGCCAGAACGGAGAAAATCGCCTCAACTGCGCCGGCAGCACCCAACAGGTGCCCCGTCATGGATTTGGTACTGCTCATGGCCAGCTTACTGGCGTGATCGGCAAACACACTCTTGACCGCGGCCACTTCAGCTATGTCGCCCACCTGGGTTGAAGTGCCGTGGGCATTGATGTAACCAATCTCGGACGGCTCGATGCCCGCATCCCGAATGGCGTTCTTCATGGCACGCGCGGCGCCCTCGCCAGACTCCGGCGGAGCAGTAATATGGTGAGCATCGTCGCTCATGCCGAACCCGATAACCTCTCCGTAAATGGTCGCTCCCCGGCGCTGGGCATGTTCCAGATCCTCAAGCACCAGAACCCCTGCGCCATCACTCAGCACAAAGCCATCCCGTTCTTTGTCCCAGGGGCGGCTGGCCTTCTCCGGCTCATCATTGCGGGTAGACAGCGCCCGGGCTGCGGAGAACGCCGCCACACCGGTGCGCGTAGTGGCCATTTCGGAGCCACCGGCCAGCATCACATCGGCATCGCCGTAGGCAATGGTTCGCGCAGCGTAACCGATATTGTGGGTGCCGGTGGTACAGGCCGTGGTAATGGCGATATTGGGGCCGCGATAACCAAAGCGAATCGCCACGTTTCCGGAAATCATGTTGATAACGGAGGCCGGCACGAAGAACGGAGACACCTTGCGCGGCCCCGACTTGTCCATGGCAAGCACGCTTTTCTCGATAAACTCCAGCCCACCAATACCGGAGCCAATGGCAACGCCGACCCGTTCGCTATCCAGTTCGGAATACTGCTCCAGACCACTGGCCTCCACTGCCTGCTGCGCAGCGATCAGACCATAATGGATGAAGGCATCCAGCTTTCTGGCGTCCTTCGCGGACAGGTAGGGCTCGATGTCCAGATCCTTGATGGCACCGCCTATCCGGGTGTTGTAACCGGAAGCATCAAAGCGATCGATCATCCCTATTCCGCTCCGCCCTGCCCGGATTCCTTCCCAAGAGGACTCAACACTGTTACCCAGCGGTGACAGCATACCCATGCCCGTAATCACAACACGTCGTTTAGTCATAACCCCTTTCACCTGATTTGGCCATGTGAAACCGAAAACTGATTGAACCTGAATTGTCAGCCAATAAAAAAGCCGTCCTCAGATTTTACACAAGGACGGCTTCGGGCCTGGCTTATAAAACGTGCAGAGTATCAGGTATGCGCGACGATGTAGTCGATCGCGTCCTGAACACTGGCCAGCTTTTCGGCCTCTTCATCAGGAATCTCGGTTTCAAATTCCTCTTCCAGGGCCATAACCAGCTCAACGGTGTCCAGTGAGTCAGCGCCAAGATCCTCTACAAAAGAAGATGAGTTCTGAACTTCGGACTCTTTAACGCCCAACTGTTCACAAACGATCTTCTTCACGCGCTCTTCAACTGTACTCATAATGTCCTCACTTTTGTGTCAACCAAGCAACTTAAGTGCTGCCAGTTTAGTTTAAACCCTACCTGCAAACAAGCAGGGATTCTGTCAAACATGTTGTGCGACAAGGAGTTGCGCACAAACCCGGAAACGGGCTTATCCCATGTACATGCCGCCGTTTACGTGAATGGTTTCACCCGTTACGTAACCAGCCGGTTCCGACGCCAGAAAGGCAACCACAGCTGCCACTTCTTCCGGCTCACCCAGACGACCTGCGGGTATGACTTCCAGCATAGCCTCGCGTTGCTTGTCGTCCAGTTTTCGGGTCATATCCGTGTCGATAAATCCGGGCGCCACGCAGTTTGCGGTGATGCCACGATTCGACATTTCTTTCGCCAGGCTTCGGGTAAACCCTTCCACGCCGGCTTTCGCAGCGCAGTAGTTACCCTGCCCGGGATTGCCCATGCCCGCCACTACGGAGCTGATATTGATAATCCGCCCCCAGCGAGCCTTGGCCATCCCGCGAAGCACCGCCTTGCTGGTGCGGTAAACACTGGAAAGATTGGTTTCCAGCACGGATGTCCAGTCATCGTCCTTCAGACGCATGAGGAGGTTATCACGGGTAATACCAGCGTTGTTGACCAGGATCACAGGTGCGCCGGATTTCTCCACCACCGATTTCAGGCCATCCTCAATGCTGGCGGGGTCTGCCACGTCCATCACGATACCGTAGCCTTTCAGCCCCGCATCTTTGATGGCAGCCGAAATTGACTCAGCACCCTCTGAGCTGGTCGCCGTACCTATAACCTCGGCGCCCTGTTCTGCCAATGCCCGTGCGATGGCCTTGCCAATACCCCGGGTCGCACCAGTGACCAGTGCGGTTTTGCCTTCAAGAGACATGTATCGCTCCCTTCTGTTTAGGACTGTCCGAATGCGTCCACTGCTTTCGCGAGCGCATCCGGCTCTTCGATTCCATACACCGACAAATTGCGGTCGATACGCTTGATCAGACCAGCAAGAACCTTACCAGCCCCACACTCCACGACAACCTGTACGTCACTGGCAACCAGTGCACGCACAGAGTCGGTCCAGAGCACCGGCGAATACAGCTGCTTGACCAGGTTGGCCTTCAGTGTATCGGAATCCTTCTCTGCCGAGGCGTTAACATTCTGTATAACGGGGATGACAGCATCATTAAAGCTGACTTCGTCCAGCGCGTTTGCCAATTCCTCAGCAGCGCCTTTCATCAGCGCACAATGAGAGGGCACACTCACCGGCAATGGCATGGCCTTGCGAGCCCCTTTCCCCTTGCAGGCTTCGATCGCACGTTCCACCGCTGCTGCGGAGCCGGCTATTACAACCTGCCCCGGCGCATTGAAATTGACGGCGGAAACCACATCCCCGTTGGCTGCGTCTTCGCACGCAGCAACCACGTCAGCGTCTTCCAGACCCAGAATGGCAGCCATCTTGCCTTCTCCGGCAGGCACTGCATTCTGCATCAGCTCGCCACGCAGCCGCACCAGTTCGATGGCATCGAGAAAATCCAGGCTTTCCGCCGCTACCAATGCACTGTATTCACCCAGGCTGTGGCCCGCCAGAAAGTCGGGCCTCTTACCGCCTGCGACAAACCACTGACGCCACAGGGCGACACTCGCCGCCAGCAACGCAGGCTGGGTCACCGTGGTCTGATTGAGTTCTTCTGCGGGGCCTTTCTGGCAAAGGTGCCACAGATCATAACCAAGATGTTGAGACGCTTCAGAGAAGGTCTGCTCGATGATGGGCCAGTGCTCGGCAGCTGATGCCAGCATGCCTACTGACTGCGACCCTTGTCCGGGAAAAATAAAGGCTGATTTCATAAGCGGGATCTTACCGTCATTGGAGGGTTGCGGGAGATTAGCCAATAGTACAATTTAAGACATCATCTCACCAATGTACCGGCTTCAGGGGACAGACTTTAGTCTCAGGCGGGTCAAACCATCAAATCATCGAGGCGATCATTGATGCGCTGGGGCACCTCCAGCTCAACTTCCTTGACGGCCTGACGAATGGCCGAGAGCATGGCGCGCTCATTGGCATTACCGTGGCTCTTGATCACCACGCCCTGCAGGCCAAGCAGGCTGGCACCATTATGACGGGAAGGGTCCATCAACCGCAGCAAGCGACCAATAATCGGGCGGGCCAACAGACCCACAAACCGCCCGTACAATGTTCGGGTAAAGGTTTGCTCCATCAACTCAATCAGCAGGCCGGCCACCCCTTCCCCGGTTTTCAGGGCAATATTACCGACAAACCCATCACAAACCACGACGTCGGCCACGTCACGGAACAGATCACTGCCTTCCACGTACCCGATATAGTTGATGGTATCGCACTGGGCCAGCATGTGGGACGCAAGGCGAACCTGCTCATTGCCCTTGATTTCTTCCTCACCCACATTCAGCAACGCCACCCGGGGCTCTGGCTGGGCACAAATAGCGGACGCCATCAGCGAACCCATAAGGGCATACTGATAGAGGTTTTCAGCGGTGGAATCGACATTGGCGCCCAGGTCGAGCACATGGCAACGACCGCGCAGGGAGGGAATCAACTTGGAAATCGCCGGGCGCTCAATACCCGGGTACATGCGAATAATGGAACGACCAAACGCCATCAGGGCGCCAGTATTGCCCGCACTCACGCAACCCTGGGCTTCACCGTCACGCACCAGACCGAGCGCCACAGCCATTGAAGAATTGCGCTTGTGCCTGAGCGCGTGAGAGGGGCGCTCGTTCATCCGAACCACATCCGCCGCTTCGACGATGCGAATCCGGGAATGCCCTGGATCCAAAAAAGCCTCAAGCTCGCTCCGAATACCGACCAGAACAAGACTCAAGGCTTCATTTTCGCGCACCGCATCCAGTGCCGCAGAGGCAACCACTGCTGCCCCGCGATCACCGCTCATGGCATCAATCGCAATGGTGACTGCCGTCACCCTTTTTGCATCCGGCACTGGATTGCGGCCTGATTGCAACGAATTACTCGTCGCGCGCTTCGATTACCTGTTTACCACGGTAAAAGCCGTCCGGAGACACGTGGTGACGACGATGAACTTCGCCAGTAGTGGTGTCAGTGGACAGAGTTGTCGCGCTCAGGGCGTCGTGTGAACGGCGCATGCCACGCTTTGAGCGGGTCTTTCGGTTTTTCTGTACAGCCATGATTATGCTCCTGACCTGTTAACGTGAACTAAAACAGTAACGTGTGTTCGTTAGTAACGCGCTGGCTTCCCGCAGGAGACCGCGCCCGGTTAATGCTTCTTCGTTTTGAGATCCGCCAGCACACTGAACGGGTTCTCGCCTGGTGCTTTCTCCGGCGCGGCCGGTTCACCATCAGGCTCATATGCTTCCAGATCTTCCCGGGCCGGACAGTCGTTCCGGTCGTGAAGCGGGAATGGTGGCAGCACCAGCAGCAGTTCGTCTTCACACATGGACCAGAGGTCCGCGCTGAATTCGTCCGTCAGGAACGGCTCCAGCTCCTTCGGCAACTGCTGCGCCTGTTCATCACTGGTAACGAGCCCCAGTGTAAATTCTGAATTCAGTGCCTGGTGCATGGCATTCATGCAACGCTGACATTCCAGATCGACCGGAGCCTGCAACTCTCCCGATACGATGCGACGACGCTGACTGTCCATGGTGAATGACAGCCGAACCCGGCACACGGCCCCTTCGCCATACCCCAATATCGCTTCACGGAAACGTGACAATCCGCTCAGAGGAATCTCTCCCTCCAACACGGTGTTCTGCTCCGCCAACCGATAGGGATCGACAGATCTGGGCAACTCGGCGTTTGACGCTTTTGACATAGGCGCGCAATTTTAGGGGCCCGACCGGCCGCTGTCAAAGACTTCATTGCCTTTTGCACAACGGTTCCGGTATGAATAGGTGTATTCTACGACAATTCCCGGCACGACCGGCGCAAAACAGGCAGGTTCATGAAGTCGCAACCATTACTACTCGCCTCATCCTCCCCTTATCGCAGGGAATTGCTGCAACGGCTCGGCCTGCCATTTACCTGTGCCAGCCCCGACATCGATGAATCCGCTCAGCCGGGCGAGTCCGCCGAAGGCCTGGCCATCAGGCTTGCCGCCGAAAAAGCCCAGGCTCTGGCACCCACCCACCCCGGGCACTGGATCATCGGCTCGGACCAGGTCGCCTGCCTGCCGGACGGCACCATCCTCAATAAACCGGGCAACCATGAAGCAGCCATACACCAACTCACCCGAAGCAGTGGCCAGCAGGTGTCCTTTTTAACCGGGCTTGCGCTGATCAATGCCGACACCGGCGTCGCCCTGACCCATTGCGAGCCATTTCAGGTTCACTTCCGCACCCTGGAAGGCGCGGAAATAGAGCGCTACCTGGAACGGGAGCAGCCCTATGACTGCGCCGGCAGCTTCAAGATGGAGGGCCTGGGCATCGCGCTGTTCAATTCCCTTGAAGGCCGGGACCCGAACAGCCTGGTCGGCCTGCCGCTGATCGCGCTGATCGACATGCTGCGAGCCTGGGGCCTGAACCCCCTGCTTCGCTAGCACGCCCCCCTTATCGGAGTTCGAAGCGGGTTTCCATCATGCGGTCGGCCAAGGCATTGCCGACAGACACCCCGAACTGATCAACAAATCCCTGAAGGGGAGATTTGCGACGACTGTAATCAACCAGATCTTCCTCACCAATGACCTGGCGAGCCACATGGGACGCACTGCCCAGACCATCAACCAGCCCCAGCTCCAGCGCCTGCTCTCCACTCCACACCAGACCGGAGAATATGCGCTCGTCGTCGACCAGGCGATCGCCACGCCCTTCCCGAACCTTCTCGATAAACTGTTTGTGGGTGGTTTTCAGGACACCCTGCCAGAACGCAACCTCCTCGCCATCTTCCGGCGAGAACGGGTCAAGAAACGCCTTGTTCTCACCCGCGGTATAGAGGCGGCGGTCAACCCCCACTTTCTCCATCGCTTCTGTAAACCCAAAGCCGCCGGCCACCACGCCGATGGAGCCCACCAGACTGGACTTGTCGGCATATATTTCATCCGCAGCCGCTGCAATGTAATAGGCGCCGGACGCACCAATATCGGAAATAACGGCATACACCTTCTTGTCCGGATGCTCACCACGAAGACGACGAATCTCATCATAGACATAGCCGGACTGAACCGGACTGCCACCGCCGCTATTGATACGCAGCACAACCGCAACAGAATTATCCGCCTCGAAAGCCTCACGCAGGGAGCCGACGATATTATCAGCGCTGGCCAACTCATCCGCAGCTATAACCCCATCAATCTCAACGAGAGCAGTGTGCGCCCCAGTAGCCGCATCCAGACTGCCCCCCAGGGGAAACTTAAAAAGAAACAGAAGGGCAAACAGGTAGGTAAACGTCAGCAGCTTGAAAAAAATACCCCAACGGCGACTTTTCCGCTGCTCGGACTGAAGGGAAAGCACCAGCTTTTCAATCAGCTTCCAGTCACGACCGCTTTCCGGCGGCAGGCTCGGTCTCTTACCACCCTTTGACGACTGATTCTCCACGGGAGCATCCCCCCACTCGGGTTTGTTGTCAGAATTCCAATCACTCATACCCAGCTTCCCTCAATAACTACTGATACTACTTACAAACCCAGCACTTCCCGCAGATCCTGCACGGATTCGACAATGGCGTGCGGCTCATAATGCCCGAGAACATCCCGCTTGTGGACACCCCACTCAACCCCGATGGACGGCATTCCGATGCGCTGTGCCATTTCAAGATCGTAGCGGGTGTCGCCAATCATCACTGCCTCGGAGGGCTCAATTCCGTAAAACGTAATGATTTCCTTCAACATGGCCGGGTCCGGCTTGGAACGGGTTTCGTCGGCACACCGGGTAATATCGAAATGAGGGCCCAGCCCACTGGACACCAGCGCACCTTCCAATCCCCTACGGCTTTTGCCCGTCGCTACCGAACACCCCTTGCCGCCGAGGCGAATATCCGCCACCACATCCGCCATGCCTTCAAACACATTCTGGGGCGAGGTCACCTTGGCAAAAAAGTACCGGGCATAACCTTCACGGATCGCGCTCATTTCCTCACGACTGATGCCCGGGTAGAGCTTTTCCAGCGCCTCCACCATGCCCAGCCCGATGATGTCCCGGTATGCCTCACGTTCACGCGCCGGGTAGCCCAATTCGGTGGCGGCCTGATGAAGGCTGTCCGCAATATGCTCCACGGAATCCACCAGGGTGCCATCCCAGTCAAAAATTACGACTTTAACGTCCATAAACCTGTTCCTGCTCACCCGATAAACCGGCACAAAAGCCCGGAATTACCGGTTTGAATTGCGACGTGACGCCAGCCTGTCGAGAAACTGCTGAAACGCATCGTCATAAGCTGCTTCCAGCCGCACCGACTCGCCGGTCACGGGCAGGGCAAACTCCAGCGCACGGGCGTGCAGCATCAGCCTCTGCCCGCCCGCCGCGCGAAACGCTTTCAGGCTGACATCATCCATATACTTGTCATCTCCGGCAATCGGATGACCGGCCCACAACGCATGCACGCGAATCTGGTGGGTTCGGCCTGTCACCGGTGACGCCTCGACCAGGCTGTAACCGGTGAAGGCCGAGAGACACCTGAACGTGGTCAGCGAAGCCTTGCCCGCCTCGTCTACCCTGACCCGACGCTCACCGTTGGGCATCTCATAGCGCAACAGGGGCTGCTCCACCCGATTCACGCCATCAGGCCAGTCACCTGCGACCAGCGCGTGATAGTGCTTGCGCATACGCCTCTGGCGCAACTCCTCCTGCAAGTAACGCAGGGCAGACCGCTTCTTGGCCACCATCACCAGACCCGAGGTATCCCGGTCCAGGCGATGCACCAACTCAAGGAAACGGGCTTCCGGGCGAGCTGAACGCAGCACTTCGATCAGCCCGAAGCTCAGACCACTCCCACCATGCACAGCGATGCCGGCAGGCTTGTTCACCACCAGCATGTGCTCATTTTCGAACACAATGGCACTCTCCATCACACCCTGCACCCGCGAACCCGGCGCCACCTGTTCCGGTTTTTCCTTGCGCGTCACCGGAGGAATACGCACCTCATCGCCGGCCTTGAGCCGGGTATCCGGCTTTACCCTGCCTTTGTTGACCCTGACTTCACCTTTGCGAATGATGCGATAGATGATGCTCTTGGGAACGCCGCGAAGTTGAGCCAGCAGAAAATTGTCCAACCGCTGACCCTCGTTATCCTCATCCACGGTGACCCGACGGACGCCCTGGCGGACCTCGCCGGTTTTGGCCTCTGCTGGCGCAGATCCATGCTGCGGCCGATCTCCCGTTCTCGGCTTCTGATGCTGGGCAGATTTGCTCCGCCGGGGGCCGGAACGCTGTGCCTGCCTGTTTTTGGGCGCTTTGGACATGAATACCTTATCGGTGATGTGAATGCGGGATTGAAGGCCCGAAAGAATACTGTTATATTCCGGCGTGCTCTGCCGTTTGTCTACGGCCTGACCTAATGAGTCAGAAGCCGGAGCGGCAGAAGTATACCGACACTATTTGAGAGTTTGAACGCCGCAAGCCCAATCATTACCGGGTACGGCGATTAAAATGCTCCCCGGCCATCACGGCATGCCATATAAAGGCCCCTGACCGGATCCCGGGAGAGTGAAAACAACCGTACGGAAAACCGTCGGGCGACATCGCGAAGAATCATTACCAGCACGCAGGGCCGGGCCGTCCAGCTTACGAATACGACGTGAGACCCAGGCACCAGTGTGAACCTGAAAACGGATAACATGCGTCAACAGACACTTACCTTACACGACATCTCCCTGCCCTTAGGCAGAAGGACCGTCGGCGGTGGTCTCAGGCTCACGGGACAGTCTCCCCTAAGGGCCTGATCCGTCTGGCCGCCGGTTCGCTTCAGCAGTAGGAAGCCCGCGGCACGCACGTTCTGCTTCGCAGATGCATCTCCCCCCGGTTTTCTGTCAAAACCAAACGACAGGAATCCTTTCATTCCATGAAAAGAATGCTAATCAATGCAACTCATCCTGAAGAGTTGCGCGTCGCCCTCGTTGACGGCCAGCGTCTGTTTGATCTTGATATCGAATCCAGCTCCCGTGAGCAGAAAAAAGCCAACATCTACAAGGGGCGCATTACCCGCGTAGAGCCCAGCCTTGAAGCCGCCTTTGTGGACTTCGGCGCGGATCGGCACGGCTTTCTGCCCCTGAAGGAAATCTCCAAGGAGTACTTCAAGAAATCCCCGGGACAGATCGAAGGCAAGATCAACATCAAGGACGTGGTCTCCGAAGGCCAGGAAGTCATTATTCAGGTTGATAAGGAAGAGCGTGGCAACAAGGGCGCAGCCCTGACCACTTTCATCTCCCTCGCCGGCCGCTACCTGGTGCTGATGCCCAACAACCCCCGTGCCGGTGGCATTTCCCGCCGCATCGAAGGCGAAGAACGCGCCCAGCTGAAAGAGGCCATGAACGACGTTCAGGTGCCCAAGTCCATGGGCATCATCGTTCGTACCGCCGGTATTGGCCGCTCCACGGAAGAGCTCCAGTGGGATCTCGATTATCTCGTGCAGTTCTGGGAAGCCATTACCCAGGCCGCCAGCGAGCGCAAGGCCCCGTTCCTGATCCATCAGGAAAGCAACGTTATTATCCGCGCCGTGCGTGACTACCTCCGCCAGGACATTGGTGAAGTACTGATCGACGCACCGACCGTCTACGAAGACGTTCTGAATTTTGTACGCGCGGTCATGCCCACCTTCGAGAACAAGATCAAGCTGTACAAGGATGAAATCCCCTTGTTCAGCCGCTACCAGATCGAAGGTCAGATCGAAACCGCGTTCCAGCGTGAAGTGAAACTGCCTTCTGGCGGTTCCATCGTTATCGACCCGACCGAGGCGCTGGTGTCCATCGACATCAACTCCTCGCGCGCCACCAAGGGCCATGACATTGAGGAAACCGCGCTGCAGACCAACCTGGAAGCCGCGGAAGAAATCGCACGCCAGCTCCGTCTGCGCGACATGGGCGGCCTGATCGTGATCGATTTCATCGACATGACCCCGGCCAAACACCAGCGCGAAGTCGAACAGAAGATGCGCGAAGCGCTGGAAATCGACCGCGCCCGGGTTCAGGTCGGCAAGATCTCCCGCTTTGGCCTGCTGGAAATGTCACGCCAGCGCCTGCGCCCTTCCCTGGGTGAGACCCGTAGCGAAGTTTGCCCTCGCTGTGAAGGCCAGGGCACCATCCGGGGCATTGAATCTCTCGCCCTGAGCATCATGCGCCTGATCTACGAGGAATCTTCCAAGGAGAAGACTGGCGAGGTCCGCGCCATTGTTCCGGTTGCCGTAGCGACGTTCCTGCTTAACGAGAAACGCAAGCAACTGGCCGACATCGAAGCGCGCCAGGAAGTCAGCCTTGTTGTCGTACCTGCACCGCACATGGAAACACCGCATTTTGAAATCGTCCGCATGCGCGACGATGAATCAGGTGCTGAGCATGTATCCAGTTACCAGGTTGCCGAAGAATACACCCAGCGTGAAGAAGATGTGTTCGAAGCACCCAGTGCCCAGCAACCGGTTCGCGAACAGGCTGCCGTAAAAGCCATCCGGCCGACCGCCGCCCCCGCACCGGCTCCGGCCAAGGCAACCGTTGCGGCCAATGACCAGGAAGAAGGCCTGTTCCGCAAACTGGGCCGCAAGATCGCCTGCTTCTTCAGCGGTGACGATGCTACCGCCGAGTCCGAACAGCAACAGACTGCCCGGACCGCTCGCGAGGATCGCCGCAACCAGGGTCGTCAGGATCGTCGCAAATCCCGTGTTGCAAGAGACGATAGCCGCTCAGGCAACCGCAGCGGCAATGATCGCCGGCAGTCAGGCCAGCAAAATCGGGGCGACGACAACCGCAATCGTAACCGTAATCGTGGCGACGACCAGAACCGCGGTGGCCAGCAGGGTCGACAGACCTCTGACAACAAAGGCTCCGATAACAAAGGTGGCGACAACCGTCGCGGCGGTCAGGGGCGTGGCCAGGGCCGCAACCGCCCACAACGCGATCAGAAAGACCAGCGCGACCAGAAGGATCAAAAGGACAACCGCGAGCAGCAGGACAACACCGCCAAGGGCGCTCCGGAAAAAGGCGGCAGTGACGACAAGCGCCGCAAGCCGCGCCGCGCCCGTAACCGTGATGGGTCGCCGACTGAAACTCCAGCATCCACCCCGGCGGATCGCAAGGCGTCTCGCAGCGAGCGGCATCAAAAGGACACCCAGCCGGAAGAGCGTCAGGATACCTCCAAACCGGAGGTAAAAACCGATGCCAAGCCCAAGGCTGCAGAGGCCCAGGCGCCGAAGGCCGATAACAAGCCTTCGGAAAAAGCTGCCAAGGCAGAAAACCAGGCTCCAGCCAAAGCTGAGAAGAAGCCTGAAAAGCCTGAGCAGAAAGACGAACCAAAGTCCGCCGAGAAGACCCAGAGCGCGCCTGCAACGCCCGCTGATGCGAAAGCGGAAGCCAGCTCCGAGCGTAAGCCCGCACGGAAGCAGCCGGCAAAAAAGGCAGAGAGCAAGACTGAGAGTAAGGTAGAGGACCAGGCCGCGCCGTCACAGCCCGAAAAGCCGGTAGCAGCAACCGCAGACAAGCCTGAAAAGAAAGACAAGGCCGCGGAAGCGCCCAAGACCGAAAACAAGGCAGCTGACAGCAAGCCGGCAACCACCAGCGAGGCTCCGAAAGCCACGCAAGCGCCGGAAGCTGACACAAAGCCAGCCGACCAGGACAAGCAACCTGCTGAGCCCAAAGCGCAGGCACCGAAGGCGGATGCCGCCAAGCCAGAGGCACCGGCTGCTGAAACCGGGGCCGAGCCAAAAGCTGAAAGCAGTCCCGAACAGCCGGCGCCCAAGGCAGAAAAACCAGCGGCACAACCGGAAAAGCCGGATGCCAAGGCTGAGTCAGCGCCAGCAGAAAAGCCGGCAGAGGCGGCAAAACAGCCCAAGCCTGAGGCCAAACAGTCGCAGCCCGAGGCAAAACAGCCTGAGCCAGAAACCAAGCAGCCGGAGAAAGCAGCCGAGCAACCAAGCGCTGAAAAGGCACCGGAAGTACCGGTAACGCCTGGACGTGCCTACAATGATCCGAGAGAAGTTCGCAAACGTCAGCGAGCGGCGGAAGAGGCCAAAAAGGCCGGGAGTAACTAAGGCATGCTATCCAATTCGGATATTGAAGCACTGGAAGATATTCTGTTCGCGGAACCCTGGGGCGACGATGCCCTGGATTTCTTCGGGCTTCACGGAGTGGTTTGCGCCAGCGTTGTCGGACCGGTTGAACTGTCGGCGGAAGATATCTTCCGCCTGGCCACGGGAAGCGACCAGCTTCCCGACGGCCAGGTGCCTGAGATTTTCAGCCACTGCGTCAGCCAACTGACCCGGGACATGGCCCACTCCCTGGATATGGGGCAGCCCCTCGAACTTCCCGAACCGGAAGACGGCGACCCAATGAACGCACTGGAGAACTGGTGCGCCGGGTTCGTGGACACCTTCCTGGAGCGTGAGGATGAATGGCTGAACACCGGGGGTGAGGATGAAACCGCAGACCTTCTGGTGCCGATGCTGACGCTGTCCGGCCTGTTCGACGATGAAGACTTCCAGAAAGTCCGCAACAGCGACAAACTGTCCCGGCAGATGGCTGACGCTATCCCGGATTCACTGACCGACCTGTACCTGCTCTTCCACGCGCCTGACTAAGAAGCGGGCGCGCCAGGCCCTGCAGGTTGTTTGAAATGATGCCAGACCGGCTCCAGCCCGTCTGGCATTTTCACGATATTGCCCAGTTCACACCAGGGCGCCCCCGGGAAATGGAAATCGCTCCCCTGGGAAGCCAGCAACTCCTGCCGACGACACAGTTCCGCCAGAAACCCCAGGTCACCACTGGATTGGCCGGAGGTTGATACTTCTATCGATCGCCCCCCTGCCCTGATGAAATCATGAATCAGGTTGCGCAATTTGGTGGCCGTCATACGGTACTTGCGTGGATGAGCCAGCACCGCAACGCCCCCAGCCTCAGTGATCCACTGGACAACTTCCGACAGCTCCGGCCAGAAGGCCCTTACGTCCCCGGGCTTACCGGCTCCCAGATAGCGCTTGAATGCCTGCGCCGAATCTTTCACCTTGCCTTCTTCCACCAACACCCGTGCAAAATGAGGCCGCCCCGGCACATCCCCACCGGCTTTATCCGTGGCTTTCTCCAGCAAATCAGCGACTCCCACTTTTTGGAGGCGCTCGTCAATCATCCGCGCCCGGGCCCAGCGATTCTCATGCTGACGCGCAAGCGCCTCCACAAAGGCCGGACTGTCACGATCAAAATCAAGGCCAACCACGTGAATGGTCTGGGTTTTCCAGAGACAGGATAGCTCGGTGCCGCTAATGAGGGTGATCCCGGAGGCATCCGCCGCTGCTTGCGCCTCGGGCAAACCTTCAATGGTGTCGTGGTCGGTCAACGCCAGATGGGACACACCCTGTTCGACGGCCCTGCGTACCACGTCCGCAGGCGCCAGGGCGCCATCCGAGGCGGTGCTGTGGCAGTGCAGATCAATGCAGAAAGCGGATTCTTGGGTTATAGTCACACAAATTCCTGAAGCTAATATGAAATCCTGACAGGCAGTGTACCAGTCAAGCCATTGCCTGTATCACACAATGTCCCGGAGCCTTTCATGTACTACGCCATTATCAGCGAGGACGTCGATAACAGCCTGCCACTGCGGCAAACCGCCCGTCCCGCACATATTGAACGCCTTCAGGCACTCAAGGCCGAAGGTCGACTGCTGGTGGCAGGCCCGCACCCTGCCCTGGACACACCAGAACCCGGCGAAGCCGGTTTTACGGGCAGCCTTGTGATCGCCGATTTCGACTCACTGGAGGCCGCACAGAGCTGGGCCGACGCGGATCCTTACGTAGAGGCAGGTGTCTACCAGAAAGTCACAGTGAAACCGTTCAAGGCCGTTCTGCCCTGAGCATCGACCAGGCTCCATGAGCGTATTGTAATAATACGTTGCTTGAACACCGAGGAAGCTGTGACAAAATTGCGTCTTTAATCGCTGACTGTCCGCCCATCGCAAAACTCAGGAAATATAACCAGTGACGTTCATCCGCTTTATTCTCAGTATCCTTATTATCGTGTCCTCCGTAGCTGTAGCCCAGGCGAGGACCATGTATGTGGACGACCAGTTATACCTGCCTGTTCGCTCAGGCCCTGGCACCCAGTACCGGATCATTGAAAATGCCCTGCCCAGCGGCACACCCTTGGAAGTGCTCGACACCGCCAATGAAAACTACACCAAGGTGAGAACGCCCAAAGGCAGTGAGGGCTGGGTATCCAAGCAGTACCTGACCGACACCCCGATTGCCCGCGACCGCCTGGAACGTGCCACCCGCCAACTGGAAGCCGCCCGCAGCGAACTGAATGAGACCCGGGAGCAGCTCAGCACGGTGACCGCTGAACGCGACGAACTGCGCAATTCCAAAACATCGCTGTCCAGCCGCTCCGAAGAGCTTCAGCAGGAACTCAGAAGGATCAAGGAAGTATCCGCCGACGCACTGAACATTCAAAGGCGCAACCGCGAACTGCGGGAGGAAAACCAGAAAATCCGCAATGACCTGGAAGTGCTGACCGCCGAAAACGAACGGCTGGAAGCCAGCAAGGAATCCGATTTCATGCTGCTCGGCGCTGCGCTGGTGCTGGGCGGCGTCTTGCTGGCCCTCATTATTCCGATGCTCAAACCCACAAGAAAAACAGACAACTGGGCGTAACCCTATGAAGGACTACTCGGAAAAGCGCGATTTCCATCGCATGCAGGTGAACTCAGAAATCAAGATTACAGACAGTAATGGCGAGACCTTCACCGGCCTCTGCCGGGATCTGAGCGCCGCCGGGATGCAACTGTATGTTGACCGCGCCGTTGCGGTTGGCGAAGAACTACAGACCGTTCTTCACCCTTCCAGCGACCAGTTCCCTCCCCTGGAAACCGTGTGCGAAGTAGTCCGATGTGAACCAGAGGGTGATGGTTTTCTCCTGGGGGCAAACATCAGCGAAGTGACTCGCTGAAACCAAAAACGGCGGCCATTGGCCGCCGTTTTTGTTCGTACCGGGAAAACCGAAGGTCAGACCAGCGGCTTCTCCGATACGATGATGCCGTTGTTATCGGCATACACGTAGTGCCCCGGCTGGAAGCTCACGCCGTGAAAGGTCACCGGCACGTTCAGGTCGCCCAGACCGCGCTTCTCGCTCTTGCGGGGATAGGTATCCAGGGCCTGGACACCCAGCTCGGTGTTGCCGATCTCATCCACGTCACGGACGCACCCGTAGATAATCAGGCCCGCCCAACCGTTGCTCGCGGCTTTTTCCGCCAGCATATCACCCAGCAAGGCATGGCGCTTTGAACCGCCGCCATCGACAACCATCACCCGGCCTTCACCTGGCAGCCCAACCTGCTCCTTGACCACCGAGTTATCCTCAAAGCACTTAACGGTCACAATCTCGCCGCCAAAGGCCTTGATGCCTCCGTAATTATTGAAGCCAGGCTCTGCGACCTTCACTTCCGGAAACTCGTCACACAGGTCGGGGGTAATAATGTTTGCCACGTTGTCGCTCTCCTTATCCTGGAAATGAATTCAGTCGATCTTTTCGTCGGCCAGGAAGAACCAGGTATCCAGTACCGAATCCGGGTTCAGAGACACGGTATCAATACCCTGGTCCATCAGCCACTTGGCCAGATCCGGGTGATCGGACGGACCCTGACCGCAAATACCAATGTACTTGTTGGCTTTCTTGCAGGCCTGAATCGCATTGGACAACAGCGCCTTGACGGCTTCGTTCCGCTCGTCGAACAGGTGCGCAATGATGCCGGAATCCCGGTCCAGGCCCAGAGTGAGCTGGGTCAGGTCGTTGGAGCCGATGGAAAAACCGTCGAAATGCTCAAGGAACTGCTCCGCCAGAATGGCGTTGGCCGGAAGCTCACACATCATGATCACCCGCAGGCCGTTTTCGCCCCGCTTCAGCCCGTTCTCGGCCAACAGGTTCACTACCTGCTCGGCTTCGCCAACGGTACGAACGAACGGCACCATGACCTCAACATTGGTCAGCCCCATCTCATTGCGTACTTTCTGCAGGGCACGGCATTCCAGCTCAAAACAGTCCCGGAAGGTTTCAGAAATGTAGCGAGAGGCGCCACGGAAGCCCAGCATCGGGTTTTCTTCGTCTGGCTCATACAGTGTGCCACCAATCAGGTTGGCGTATTCATTGGACTTAAAGTCCGAAAGACGCACGATAACCTTCTTGGGCGCAAACGCTGCCGCCAGTGTGGAGATACCCTCAACCAGCTTGTCGATGTAAAAGTCGACCGGGGACGGATAGCCGGAAATACGCTTTTCAACCGTCTGTTTGATGTCCCTCGGCAGGCCATCGAAGTTGAGCAATGCCTTGGGGTGAACACCAATCATACGGTTGATGATGAACTCCAGGCGGGCCAGACCGACCCCCTCGTTGGGCAACGCCTGGAAATCAAACGCACGATCCGGGTTACCCACGTTCATCATGATCTTGAACGGAATATTGGGCATGGAGTCGACGGTATTTTCCCGCAGCTCAAAGTCCAGGGCGCCCTCATAGATCATGCCGGTATCGCCCTCGGCACAGGAAACGGTCACTTCCTGACCATCTTTCAGCACTTCCGTGGCATCACCACAGCCGACGACCGCCGGAATACCCAGCTCACGGGCGATGATCGCGGCGTGACAGGTACGGCCGCCACGATCGGTGACGATGGCGGAGGCGCGCTTCATCACCGGTTCCCAGTCCGGATCCGTCATGTCCGTGACCAGGACATCCCCCGGCTGAACCCGATCCATTTCGTTGATACTTTCGACAATCTTGACCGGGCCGCTGCCGATCTTGTGACCGATACTGCGGCCTTCCACCAGCACCTTGCCGGTTTCATTCAACAGGTAACGTTCCATGACATTGGCGGCGGCACGGCTCTTGACGGTTTCCGGACGGGCCTGAACGATGTAGATCTTGCCGTCGTCACCGTCCTTGGCCCATTCGATATCCATCGGGCGTTGGTAATGCTTTTCAATGATCATGGCCTGTTTGGCCAACTCTTCCACTTCCGCGTCATTAATACAGAAGCGGTTACGTTCATCCTGCTCAACCTTCACGGTCTCGACAAACTGGCCTTCACCGGGGCTGGAATGGTAGACCATCTTGATGGCCTTGCTGCCCAGGTTACGGCGCAGGACCGCCGGGCGACCATCCTGAAGGGTCGGCTTGTGAACGTAGAATTCGTCCGGGTTAACGGCACCCTGAACCACGGTCTCACCCAGGCCATAGGAGGCGGTTACAAACACCACGTCGCGGAAACCGGATTCGGTATCCAGGGTAAACATCACGCCACTGGCGGCGGTTTCACTGCGCACCATTTTCTGGATGCCGGCAGACAGGGCCACCAGTTTGTGATCAAAGCCGTGATGAACCCGATAGGAGATCGCGCGGTCGTTAAACAAGGAGGCAAACACCTCCTTGACCGAAGTGCGCACCTGCTCCAGGCCCACCACGTTCAGGAAGGTCTCCTGCTGGCCGGCAAAAGACGCGTCCGGCAGATCTTCCGCAGTAGCGGAGGAACGCACGGCGACGGCCATTTTGTCATTGCCATCCTGCAGTTTGGCATAAGCTTCTTTCAGGGCATTATCAAGCACGTCCGGGAACGGCGTATCGATAACCCACTGACGGATACGGGAACCCACCCTGGCCAGCTCGTTGACGTCATTGACATCCAGCTCGTCAAGGGCCTTATCGATCTTGTCCTTGAGATCATCGGTGGCAAGGAACTCACGGTAGGCATGGGCAGTGGTCGCGAAACCACCCGGAACGGTAACACCTGCATTGGCGAGATTACTGATCATTTCTCCGAGAGAGGCATTCTTTCCCCCTACCCGGTCCACATCGGACATTCCCAGGTGATCAAACCAGATAATGTAATCTTCCAAAGCACGTCTCCCTTGATTCATTAGAGCATTCTGCGCTGCGCAGTCTCGAACTGGGCGTGTATGATACTGTAACCTGCGGCAATTACCTAGGGAACCCGTCGAATCCGGAGTTGGACCACACACCATGAAACGAACTGCTTTCTTTATTTCCGACGGTACCGGCCTCACCGCCGAAGCCCTCGGCAACAGCCTTCTGGCCCAATTTGAAAAGATTGATTTCGAAAGGGTAACCGTGCCCTACATTGACGATGCGGACAAGGCCCGGGACATGGTCAAACGCATCAACAAGGCGTCTGAGACCGACCATAGCCGGCCACTGGTGTTCGATACCATCGTCAACAGCGATATTCGCGACATTATATCCACCGCAGACGGTTTCATGGTGGATATCTTCGGCACCTTCCTCAATCCCCTGGAGCAGGAGCTACAGTCCTCCTCCTCCTACTCGGTGGGCAAGTCCCACTCGATAAACAACGAAGGCAATTACGAGCGCCGCATCGCGGCCGTGAACTTCGCGCTCGACAACGATGACGGCGCCCGCACGCGCTATTACGATGAGGCTGATCTGATCCTGGTGGGAGCTTCCCGCAGCGGCAAAACCCCCACCTGCCTCTATCTGGCCCTGCAATACGGCGTGAAAGCCGCCAACTACCCGATCACGGAAGAGGACCTGGATGACCAGCAAATGCCTGGAGTCCTGAAACCCCACAAGGAAAAGATCTTCGGACTCACCATTGAACCGGAGCGGCTGGCAACCATTCGTAATGAGCGGCGCCCCAACTCCCGGTACTCGTCACTCAAACAGTGTATGCACGAAATCGAAGAGATTGAACTGATGTATCGCAGGGAGCGGATACCGTACCTGAACACCACGGCATACTCAGTGGAAGAGATTTCCACCCGGATCATGGTAGCCACCGGGTTGAAGCGGAACCGGTAGATTCCGATTCCTGATATTCCGGAAACAGCCCCGGCGGGGCTGTTTCCGGTGTTTCAGGGCTTACAGCTCCTGAATTTCCAGACCCAGCTGCTCCGCCACCTCGCGGTTTTCCGGACTGGTCACCACGGCGGTACTGGCATTGGCGGGCACCAGCCACTGCCGCGCCACCCGTTTGATATCATCCATCGTGACCGCCAGAACACGCTCGCGGAATCTGGCGCGCTGCTCCGGTGAACGGCCAAACAGCTCGTTATGGAAGGCATGTCTCGCCGCACCAGCCGGTGACCGGGGGCGATCCAGCTGGCCAATCACGCCGAGAATGGATTCTTCCAGTTCCTGGGGATCGTGCTCGGTTTCCTGCAACCAGGTCAGTGCACGGTCAAAATCCTCCAGAGTATCCGCCAGCCTCGGGTCGCGGTATGAGAAGAACCGGAACGTGCCGTTGACGCTGTCCTGCCCGGCACCGCCGCCATAGGCTCCGCCCTTCTCGCGAATCGCCCGGTGCAGGTAACCATTGCGCAGGAAACCGCCCAGCACGGTCAGTGCCGCGGCGTCCTCATGGTCCACGGCCACGGTACTGTACGCCCTGGCGCAGAAGTTAACCTGGGTGGAGGTGAGCCACGCCTGGCGCGTGGTGTAGTTCACCGGCTCCATCTTCCAGCCACCAGCTGCGGCCGGCCCGGCGCCCTGCCAGCAGGATTTCAGGTCATCCAGCATCGGATTCAGCTGCTCTTCCTCACCGATCACCAGGAACTGCCGCGATTGCTGCCGGACCTTCTGGTGCAACGCCGCCAGCCTGGCACAGAAAGCATCCAGTTCGGCGGGATCGTTCAGCGCCTGGTCCAACGCCTTGGTGCCGCGGATGGCTTCCAGGCCACCAATGCGGAAAGACAGCCAGGCACCCGGACTCATACCCTGGGACGCCGCTCCCATGGCCAACCCATGACCACTTCCGGTCACAGCCTGCTCCCGACGGGCACGGATCTGGGCAATCAGCTCCCGCACCCGCTCTTTTTCGTCAAAGCGGGCGCCATGGAACACATCGTGCAACAACCGGCTCAACTCGCTGCGATTGCGCGCCAGCGCTTTACCATTGAAGATCAGGTAGCCTGACAGGTCCTGGACGTCATCAACACGCCCCTTGGCCGAGAAAGAGACGCCGATGCCGCCGGATTCCGCAGAAATGCGGTCCTGCATCTGCAGGTAATCCAGCTCACCACATCCCACTTCGGGAATCAGCGTGGTGTAATACGGCAGCAGCAGGAGTTCCTCTTCGGTCAATTCAGGTACCGGCAGAACAACCTGTTGGTAGACCAGGCCGTTGGTGCCACGGGCAAACACCGTTGCCGCGATATCACCATCGTAGCGGCTCTCCGGCTCCGGCATCTGCAGGGGCACGTCGGTCAGATCCACTTTCGGCAGAATGGAATCGTCATCCTTGCGCTGCTGGCGCTCTTCCAGCGCCTGGGCGCGGTCAACAATCTGCCGTACTTCCTCTTCCGTCAGCTCGGCCTTGCGACGCGCCAGTGCCTCGCGAATGGCCTGCTGACGGCGGCTTTCCAGCTTGTCATCGGGGCGCAGGGTCAGGGTTACCCTGTGCGGATTCTCCAGCAGTTTCCTGCGGATCAGGTCCGGCACATAGCGGGGGTCGCGGATTTTCTCACGCATATCCGCCAGCACCGGCTCCAGGTCCAGCAGCTCCACCGGGTCGCCGCCATGAACCATGGGAGCAATCGCTTGCATGATCAGCTGCAACCCGTACGGGAACTGATCACCGGCAATTTCACGCTGATGCAGCTCAAGCTGATGCAGGATCGCTTCCAGGCGCTCCTCGCTGACGCCGTCTTCGACCACCTTGTGCAGGGTGCCTTCAATTAACTCTTCCAGCGCCTTGTGTTGCTCCGGCTCGCTGCCTTCAATGCCGCAGACAAAGGTCATTTCCCGGTTGGAGTCCTCCAGCCCGCACATGGGTGACGGGGCGTGGCCGATATCCGTGGTCTCCAGGGCCCGCATCAACGGCGAGGCGCTGTTCTCCAGCAGTACCGCTGACAGCAGCTGGCCTTCCAGATTTTCCTGCAGGTCAAAACTGTGGCCCAGCAACCAGCCCATCACGATATGGGTCTTGTTCTCGGTGCTCTCGCCTTCGTTGACGGCATACCCCTGCTCGACCCGCACAGGCGCAAACATGCGCTTTTCATCCCGTACCGGCAGCTCAACGTCCTGTCGATCGAACCGCTTCAGGGCCAGCTCCTCAAAGCGCTCATGGTGCTCATGGGCAGGAATATCGCCGTAGGTGGCAAAAATCGCGTTACTCGGGTGATAGTGGTGACGATAGAATTTCACCAGGTCGTCATAGCTCAGATCAACAATGTGATCCGGCTCGCCGCCGCTGTTGTAGTGATAGGTGGTGGTCTGGAACAGGTGGCTCGACAGGTTCTGCCACAGCTGGGAGGTGGGCGCACTCATTGCCCCCTTCATTTCGTTGTAGACCACGCCCCGGTAGACCAGATCGGTCCCGGGATCGTCCGGCTTGTCGAACTCCAGGCGGTGCCCTTCCTGGGCAAAGTCCAGCGGATCCAGCTTGGAAAAGAACACCGAATCCAGATACACCGACAGCAGGTTATCGAAATCCTTGCGGTTCATGCTGGCGAACGGATAGGCGGTCCAGTCGCTGCTGGTGAACGCGTTCATGAAGGTGTTGAGCGAGCGGCGAATCATCATGAAGAAAGGATCCCGCACGGGATAACGCTCGCTGCCGCAAAGCGCGGTATGCTCCAGGACATGAGCCACACCGGTGGAGTCCATCGGGAAGGTGCGCAAGGCCACGAAAAATACGTTCTCGTCGTTATCGGCAGCCATGTGCAGATGCCGCGCGCCGGTTTTGCGATGACGATACTCTTCAACCGTCAGGTTCAGAGTCCCAATCCGGTGACTGCGAAGCTTCTCAAAAGCCGGATGGGTTGCGTTGTCGATCACTGCAGCCATTCAATCTATCCTGTCTTTAACGATTTTAGACTTGTAGGGTAACACGTACTATCGATTATCATGCATCAGTCCTGTTAGCCAACCAGTCAGCCCTGTAGCCCATTAAGGTAGTATCCGAATCCATGACCACAGAAAGCCGAAACGACGCCAGCCAGGATCTGACCGACGCCGCCAGCGAGCCTGCTCCAAAACCCGCCGCAGCCACGGCGAGCCCCGGCAAGGGCACGGTACAGGCCCCGGAAGTAGCGGCCTACTGGGCGGAGCGCCGCCGCTATATCGAACGCATCCGCAAGGTTCCCGAAGTCAGACAGCGTTACTGGCGCGAGGCCGGCATGTACCTGCTGCGCCGCATTCTCTGGTCGTTCGGATTCTTCCCCATATTCCTGGCCTTCTGGGTACCATTCGTGCTCTCCAGCTTCAACCCGGTGGTGATGGCGACCGACCTGATTCCGATGCTTCAGGGCTTTGTCGACTCCAACCCGGAAGTTCAGGCTAACACCATCAGCACCATGGCCATTGCCTGGGCCTCCGTAGGGTTCTTCTTCCTGGTGTTCGACTTCGTGCTGACCCCTTTTCGTTCCCCCTATGAATACGAGGCGGATGTCTACATGAGATCCTGGGAACAGCTTAACCATGACCAACTTCCGGACAAAGTGTGAATTGTCCTGCATTATCGATAAGTTCAGATACTTTCTGTTACATAACATTGCAATCAGTGGTTAAGATGAAGGCGTCCGGAATGCAGGAATGCGAGGTTTCCCATGGTCGACGCCAGACCACTGTTGTTCGTCAATGCGCTGGCCCTGATGCTATTGGTCACGGCGGGGTTTGCCTCGGTCCGCCAGGACACATCGCTGACCAATACACCTGCTAACAAAGATGAAGCCCCGCAAGTCGCCCTGGCTGACTCCGCCCCGCAGCCTGAAGACAAGACTCCGCCAACACCCGACACCCAACGCATCGAGACTGAGAACGAGGCTTCACCCCCCTCCCAAGCCGAGGTTCGCAACCTCCCGGCCGTAGAGCCCTTTACCATTGCCCCCATGCCGGAATCCGCAGACACGATGGCCGTCGCCGAACCGGCAGCCGCCCTGGAGCCACAGCCGGACGTTCAACCGCAACCCGCCGAACCGGAACCTACGACCGCCAAGCTGGTTCTGCGCTCCAACGTTGTCGGCGACACCGTCACCATCAACGGTCGCGAATACGGCGCCACCCGGCTTGATCTGGAACTGGATCCGGGCAGGTACGAAGTCACCATCAGCAAGGATGGCTTCAAACCCTGGAGTCAGTCCGTTGCCCTGACAGCCGGGCAGTCGAAAACCCTGATGGGACGGCTGAGCCCCTACACCACAGTGAACTACCGGGATGGCACCTGGATTGGCGGTTTGAAAACCGGAGACGGCACCTACGAAAACAGCGAAGGGCTGCGCTATGAAGGCCACTTCGAGGATGGCCAGTTCCACGGCCAGGGCACCCTGACCCGGGGCAACGGCGACATCCTCACCGGCCAATGGGCCGAAGGCAGACTGAACGGCCATGGCTCCCTGACCACGACTGACGGCATGTTCTATGTGGGCGGCTTCCGACAGGGCGAGTTTCACGGTCAGGGCAGCCTTACCTACCCCGACGGTCGTCATTACGAGGGCGAGTTTTCCAATGGTGATTTTCACGGCTCCGGCGCCGAAGTGTTTGCCGACGGGAAAAAATACGAGGGTGAATACATCGAAGGCAAGTTTCACGGTAAGGGCCTGCTACGCAATCCCAACGGCAGCTCCATTGAAGCCACCTTCAAATACGGCGAACCCTATGGACAGGTTCGCCTGACAACCGCGGCTGGCGAGGTATTCACCGCCCGCACCACGGAACCCGGTGTTTGTTATCGGGACAAGAGTTACCGGGCTACCCAGTGCCCGCAACTGGACGGCTGGTAAATCACCGGCCCGATAATGAACGCATAGCTGTAACAGGTTGAGGTTGTGACATGGCGATCAAGAACGCACTCCTGGTAGACGACTCTAAGGTGGCGAGGTTTGCCCTGAGCAAATTGCTGGAAAACCATGAATTGAAAGTCAACATGGCCAGCTCCGCAGAAGAGGCTCTGGACTTTCTCAATAGCCATAACCACCCGGACGTGATCTTCATGGATCACCTGATGCCCGGCATGAATGGCGTGGAAGCCACCAAGGCCATCAAGGGCAACCCGGAGACCGCGGGCATTCCCGTCATCATGTGTACGTCCCGGAAATCCCCCTCTTTTATGGAGGAAGCCCGTAATTTCGGCATCTACAACATCCTCACCAAACCGCCTCACACCGAGGGACTGACCCTGGTCCTGGAGCAGCTGACGAGTGATGTCTCCAACGGTACCCTGCCCGAGCCCCCGCAGCCGACGTTCACATCGCCGGAGCCAGCAGAAGAACCACCGACACCAGTGAACGGAACAGCAAACCTTCCTGAGGACGGGGATCTGGCGGAGCAAGTTGCCCGCTCGACAATCAAAACCCACATCAACAACCGCCTGCACGAACTGCTGAGCGATCTGTTTGATGAACAGTTCGATCATCTGAAACGAGCCCTGGACGAAGCCGGCAAAAAGCAGGCAGCCACCGTTGACGAGAAACTTGGAGCGCTGGCCGACCTGGTGGAAGAACGCACCCGCAACCTGCGGGATGAAGTGGCCGCCGAGGTCAACCTCAACTTGGGGCGGGAACTGGCGGAACTGCGCATGGATCTGTCGCGCACCAACGGTTTTACTGGCAACCACATGGCCGAACTCAAGGACCACATTACCAGCGTACAGACCATTGATACGGAATTCTGGCAAACCCTGCAGTCTGAGGCCATACAGCAGGCTCACGAGATCTCACGGGAAACAGCGGAAGACATTGCCCAGCGCACCATTGATCTGTACGTGGCCCGGCAGCACTCTTCCACATCGAAATTCTACACCGTTGGCCTGACCATCAGCCTCAGTATTTTCACAGTCGGGATCGCCTGGTTGTCGGGTCTGTTTGGCTGAGGCGCTTCCACCGCGCCTGCCGCAATGAAAAGGCTGATAGGTTCCGGGGATTTTTGGTAGAATCCGCCCATCAATCAACCTCATCCTTTTCGGACTTCCCGATGAATCACCTGTTTGTGGACAACCTCACCGTTATTGATTTCGCTTACCTGGACCCGAATCGCGGCCTGGTGGGGGAAAGCTGGATTGCCGATGTGGTCCTCGGCGGCGAGCTGGACGAACAGGGCATGGTGTTCGACTTCAGCAACGTGAAGCGCACCATCAAGCGGGTGATCGACGAGCGCGTGGACCACCGCCTGGTGGTTCCCCGTGGCTATGATGGCCTGGCCTGGACCGAGGAAGAACCCGATACCTTTACCTGGACGCTGACGGACGGCTCGCGGATTGTGCATCGCTCACCGGATGAAGCCGTCGTCTGGCTGTCCTCGGAGCGGGTTTTGCCCTCGGCCGTGGCCGCACTGCTGGAGCGGGAGTTGATGGCCGTATTGCCGGGCAACGTCACCAATGTTGAGGTCCACCTGCGCGAGGATGTGATCGAAGGGCCCTATTACCATTATGTCCACGGCCTGAAGAAGCATCTGGGCAACTGCCAGCGCATCGCCCATGGTCACCGCTCCCCTATCCGCATTGATCGCAATGGTCACCGTGATTATGAACTGGAAAAGCGTTGGGCGACGCTGTGGCGGGATATCTACGTGGGTTCGGAAGAGGACGTGACCCAGCGGTGGGTGGCCGAGGACGGCGTTGCCTACGTGACCTTTGAGTATGAGGCCAACCAGGGCGAATTCGCGCTGACGCTGCCGGAGCGAAGGGTTTATATGCTAGCGACAGACACCACCGTGGAATTGATCGCCGCGCATATGGCGGATCAGCTCAAGGCGGAGTTTCCGGAAGAATCCATTCGAGTGAAGGCTTACGAAGGGGTTGGCAAGGGAGCTATTGCTTCACGCTAACTCCCTTCTCGCCAGACCTTGGCACTCACTTTTCTTCAGACACAAAAAAACCGCCCGAAGGCGGTTTTTTTGATGGCTTTCCGGTGGACTAAACCGTCAAGCCGCATTGGCGTCCCCTAGGGGGTTCGAACCCCTGTTGCCGCCGTGAAAGGGCGGAGTCCTAGGCCACTAGACGAAGGGGACTAGAAATTGGTGGAGCCAAGCGGGATCGAACCGCTGACCTCAACACTGCCAGTGTTGCGCTCTCCCAGCTGAGCTATGGCCCCTCAACGGCTGCGTATATTAAGGATCCGCCCTATGGGCGTCAACCTCTTTTCTTCAATTTTTTCAGTTTTCTGAACTTCCCTGTTCATTCCGTTCATTTCTTCACCAAAGCGGTTATTCCGCGAGCAATGCGGCGTATTCTTTTTCCACTCGCTTGGTTTCTTTCTTGGAAAAGCCACCCAATACTCCCAGGGCGTGACGCAACCGTGAACGGGTCATGTCCGGTCCGAGCAATGCCATGGAGTCCATCACCGACCAGGAATTGGGCGTGCCGGCAATGGCCACGAAGATGGAGAACATGAAATCGCCCATTTTCAGGTCCATAGCCTTGGCCAGGGCTTTGATGTCGGCGAAGATGTTGTCCTTGCTCCAGTGGCGCTGGGCTTCGAGCTTCCACAGGGTGAACTGGAGCACTCGCTTGATCTGGGCTTCTTCCAGCTTGTTGTGAGTAAAGTCCTCCGGTTTGAGATTGAGCATGCCGGAGAACATGAACGCTGCCATCGGTGCAACATCGGAGAATACTTCCGCCCTGCCCTTGATGTGCGGGATCAGCGCGCGCAGTGCGTCTTCGTTGAACCACCAGTTGCGCATCTTCTCCACGAACTGATCGTCGCTCAGGTCCTCACGCAGCCACAGGCCGTTCAGCCAGCGCAGTTTTTCCACATCGAACACCGGACCACCCAGGGATACCCGCTGGATGTCGAAGTTCTCGACCATCTCGTCCAGGGTGAACTTTTCCCGCTCATCGGGCATGGACCAGCCCATACGACCGAGGTAGTTGGTGACCGCTTCCGGCAGGAAGCCCATACGCTCGTAGAAATTGATGCTGGTGGGATTCTTGCGCTTGGACAGCTTGCTCTTGTCCGGGTTACGCAGCAGCGGCAGGTGGCACAGCTCCGGCATATCCCAGCCGAAGTACTGGTACAGAAGCTTGTGCTTGGGCGCAGAATTGATCCATTCCTCACCCCGCAACACATGGGTGATGCCCATCAGGTGATCGTCCACCACGTTGGCCAGGTGATAGGTGGGCATGCCGTCGGATTTCAGCAGGATCTGGCAGTCCACCTGGGACCAATCGATCTCAATGGTGCCACGCAGCATGTCGCGGATTTCACACACGCCCTCATCCGGCACTTTCATCCGGATCACATAGGGATCGCCAGCGTCCAGGCGACGCTTCACTTCTTCCTCCGGCAATTCAAGATTACCCTTGATACCGGGGTTCAGGCCCTGGGCCTTGCGCTCTTCGCGGATGGCTTCCAGTTCTTCCGGAGTGCGGAAACAGTAGAACGCATGGCCAGCGGTCACCAGATCCAATGCGTATTGACGATAGGAATCCTTGCGCTCGGACTGGCGATACGGCCCGTGTGGCCCGCCGACATCCGGGCCCTCGTCCCACTCCATACCTAGCCAGCGCAGGGCACGCAGGATGTCCTGCTCGGACTCGTCGGTGCTGCGGGCCTGGTCGGTATCTTCAATACGCAAGATGAACTGGCCGCCATGCTGACGGGCAAAGCACAGGTTGAACAGGGCCACGAAGGCGGTACCAACGTGTGGATCACCGGTGGGTGACGGAGCAATTCGGGTACGTACGGTCATGTAACGATCCTGATAGATAAGTGGCCGACTGGAAAGCCACGCATTATAACGGCCCAGAACGGATTTCGCATGATTGGAGCGACCCGATCTTTAATTAGCAGCTCGCTTGTTATATTATAACGTTCCAATCCTGTTTCAGAGCACGACACCATCATGCCTAACAAATCACAAGCCAGCGCCGCGGTGCTGGGACTGGCAGCGCTGCTGAGCCCGCTTTCAGCACTGGCCGCCACCAACGTCGTTACCTCCATCAAACCGGTGGAACTTCTGGTCAAAGCCGTCGCACCGGACGATGTCGAAGTCACCAGCCTGGTCCCGGCAGGCTCCAGCCCCCACAACTACACTATGCGCCCGTCACAGCGCCGGGCGCTGGAGAATTCCGATGTCATCTTCTGGGTTGGCCCGGAAATGGAAACGTTCCTGTCCCGCCTGCTGGGTGGTGAAGAATTCAGGGAACGCACAGTGTCGCTGATACACGGCGATGACGTCCCCCGGGCCGACGACACTGACCTGCACCATGATGACCACGGCGACGATCATCATGACGACCACGGCGACCACGATGAACCTGGCCACGACGCAAACGGCCATGACCATGGCGCAGGTGAAGACCCTCACATCTGGCTGGATCCGGTACTGGCCCTGGAAATGGCAAAAGACATCCACAAGGCGCTGTCACAACTGGAAGACGCCGACACAAAGGCCCTGGATGCAAACCTGGCGCGATTCGAAAGGACGCTCCTAGAGGCTGAAGAAGACATTCAACACCGCCTTGAGCCACTGGCCAACATCAGCCTGTTCGCCTATCACGACGCTTTCACGCGATACGCCGGGCACTTCAACCTGAAGCTGGACGGTATTCTCACCCTGAACCCCGAACTGTCTCCGGGCGCCCGGCACATTGCCGAAGTTCAGGACAAACTGCGCAAGGCCAATCAGCCCTGCCTGCTGACCGAACCCCAGTTCAACCGCCAGTGGTGGCGTTCCATCACCCAGGGCCTGGACATTACGTTCAGCACCTGGGATCCGCTGGCCACCGAGATTGAATCCGACCGGGACGGCTACGTGAACTTTCTTCAGGGTATCGCCGACAACGCGCTGACGTGCCTACCAGAGAATGCCCAGTAACAACGGAATCGTGATCATGGCCAGCAACGTCTGGCCACTGATGATGCCGGCCATCAGGGGCGCGTCACCACCGAGCTGGCGCGCCAGTATGTAGGACGAAGTTGCGGTGGGCAGCGCCGCCAGCAACACCGCCACCTGCACCAGCATACCGTCCAGCCCCAACAATAGCGCCAGCCCGGCGGTAATCAGCGGAAACGCTACCAGCTTGGCCACCGACGACACCAGGAACGGCATCGACGCGCCCCGCAACGCCTTCAGTTGCAACCCCGCCCCTACCGTCATCAGCCCCATGGGCAACGCCAGATCGCTCAACGGCGCCAGAATACCGGCAATCAGCGGGTGGAACCCGATCTGGAAATAGCTCCAGATCACACCAATAACCGACCCCACAATCAGCGGGTTGGTCACTATCGCTTTCAACACCGGCCGCAACCGCAGTGGCCCCTGGCCCGCCGCCAGCGAGAACATCAGAATGCACAGCAGATTGAGCAACGGCACCTTGACCGCCACGGCAATGGCAATCAGCGATAGCCCGTCGTCGCCCAGCAGCATGCCGGCCGCCGCCAGCCCCACGTAAGAATTGAAACGGATACCGCCCTGAAAAACGGAAGAGAACACCGGTCCTGGCCAGCGCCAGAACCACTGCAGCAACGTCAGCACCAGTGTCATCACCAGCAGCATGGCCACTATCAAAAGCAGGATGTCGCCATAGGCGGAGGCGGGCAAGCGGGCCTGGCCCAGTTTATAGACCAGCATGGCGGGAAACAGCGCGTAGTAGGTGAAGCGCTCCGCCTGCATCCAGAAGCCTTCACCGGGGAAGTTCCAGCGGCGGAACAGGTGCCCCATCACAATCAGCGCAAACACAGGCACCAGCGCCTGAACCATTACCGGCATGTTGAATTTCTCCCGAACCCCACTCTCACAAGGCCCGAAAGGATAACAAAGTTAGCAGGCTAGCGTCTTGATAAGGTCTGCCTTATTTGCGCCACAGCCTGCGCAGCACACCACGGGTGACCGACGCGGGTGCGGATTTGGCAATGGGCCACAACGCGCGGAACTGCATCGAGATTGGCCGGTGCAGGCGCGGCTGCTCCACCTGCGCCCAAACCTGGGCGGCCACCACATCCGGCGTCAGATTCACGCCAAGACGCTCGAACAGCCGCGAGCCCTGCTCGTTCTGCTGAACCATGCCGGTATTCACAAACGGCGGCATCAGATCGCACACACGAATACCGTGGGGCTCCCATTCAATATCCAACGCCTCCGTCATCGCCCGGACCGCGTGCTTGCTGGCCGAATAGGAGGCAAAATCCGGAATCCCGTAGGCGGCAGACGCCGAACTCATATTCACCACCTGGGCATCCGGCGTCGCCTTCAGGTACGGAAAAGCGGCGTGCAACACCGTCATCAGCCCGATCACATTGACCTCAATAATGGCCCGATGCGCCGCCATACCGATCTCCTCGAACGGCCCCACCTTCAGAATGCCGGCATTGTTGTGCAGCAACCGCAGTTGTCCGTTGGTGCGCTCGGCAAAATCCGCCAGCCCCTGCTTCACCGATGCCTCATCCACCACATCCATCACATGGGTACTGCAGCGGTCCTCACCCAGCTCGTGCCGCAGCGAGGCCAACGCCGACTCGTCCCGGTCTGCTGCCCCGACAAACCAGCCTTTGGAAGCAAACAGAAGCGCGGTTTCGCGGCCGATGCCAGCGGCGGCGCCGGTGATGAAGATGCATTCTTTCACGGGAAGTCCTTGGAGTTATTGTGTTTCATTAGGGCCTGCCGCGGTGAGCCTCCCTGATTGACCGGGCAACTCGGGCCGACAAGCCCGCGTACTTTTCCAACAATGCTGATACGGTGGCCGACACTTGGCCGCTCAACTGATCATCCACCGCACGCCTTGCCTCAACCAGAGTTCTGCCGCGTTTCAGCTCCAGCACAGTCAGCGCCATACGCCGATCAGATTCAAGAATATGGAAAGCCAGCCACCTGGCAAGATAGTCGAAAATGTCCGCAAGCACCTGCTCTTCACGGGCCTTACTGCCCCTGAAAATCTGAATCTGCGCAAAAAAGAGTTGGTGGCTGTCGTGATGATTCCGGACTGCGTCCCCGGTACCCAGACCCTCACGCCAGATAGCTTCTTCGGACTTGAAGTGAAACGCCGCGTAAGCAAGCAACTCATCAAGGATGTGTTCGCAATCCACCCTGGCGTCACCGGAGACAAAATGTTGGGCCAGCCGATTCAGAATGTCGACCAGCACCCGGTGTTGCTGATCAATCTCCTCGATTCCGGTCTCAAAATTCCGGTTCCAGGGGAACGGTTCGAGAGTAGCGGAGCCCGTCTCATGATCCGGCATGGTGAAGCCCTCCCCGGCTGGGCGCGTCATTGCAACCAGCATATCAGGAAGGCCACAGGAGGGCCTTGTCCAAGATCAAGGCGGGGAGACACACCCGCTTAGTCCGAAAGCCGGGCAGCCCCCATCTCTATCAACCGAGAAGCAAGCCGTACACCATCACCAGCACCAGCACGATCTGGATCAGGAAGAACGTCGCCCTCAGCAGTATCTGTACAAATGACGTGCCGCTGATATGTACCAGGCTTTGGGCCATTCGTGCATAAAGAACAAACGCCGCCAGAGTGTTGACCACGTCCAGACGATCCATCAGGCCGGCAACGACGACAACCGATGCAAACACCGCGAAATTCTCGATACAGTTCAGGTGCGCGGCCTTGGCGCGCTGCAGAATAGGCGCATCACTCGGCTGCTTGTTGCGCTCCCAGCTGTCGATGGGTTTTGCACCGGTCAAGGCCTGGGGCACTCGGGGAGTGGCGTAGATCAGCGCCAGAATCAGCATCCATCCGGCGTACAACAAAACAGCGGTATAAGCGGTCATTCATTCTTCCTTATTATTGAATTAAAACAGGCATTGCCCGTTGGTGTCTTGCACTCATCATGACATGTAATCGCTGCCGGTCAGCTTGGCTCTCCGAGCCATTTTGCCTTGGCTTTCTCAACCAGCGTGCGGGCATCGTGATTCCACGGATGAAATCCCGGGCTATAGAACTTGAGATAGGATGGCAGAAGTTTGCGAAACACCCCTGGCTTACCCCACATATAGTTCAGAGCGCCGGCCCAGGACTTCAGATTGCCCAACTGGCCGTCTTCCTTCATCAATTGCACCAAATGGATACTGGTAAACACCGGGAAAATCACGCTCACAATCAGCATTTCCTGCAGCCGCACGCTCTCACTACCACCAACGGCCTTGAACACATCAAAAGCCACCGCCTTGTGTTCGGATTCCTCAATGGCGTGCCAGGCCCAGATCTTTGCCATGCGCGGGTCCATTTCTTCCAGCGCGTCATACTTCAACAGGAATTCTTCCGCCATCAGCGCGGTGAAATGCTCAACCGCCACGGTGTGGGCCAGTTGCCGTTCGGGGCTGAAGTTCTTACGCATCCAGTCCATGAACGCCTGAATTTCGGCCTCCAGCCGGCCGAGACCGACGCCCCGCTCTTCCAGGAAACCGTTCAGCAACTTGTGCTCCCGGGAGTGATGCGCCTCCTGACCAATAAATCCGCGCACGGCTTTTTTCAATTCCGGATCGGTGATGCGGTCCTGGTAATGGCGTACCGAATCGATAAAGAAGGTCTCCCCCGGCGGAAACCCGGAGGACAACGCTGCCAGTAACAAGGTTTTGACCGGATCGTTGTCCCACCAGTATTTGGGCACATCCCCTGCCAGGTCGATATTCGGGCGGCGCACCTGGGGAATCACGCTCAGGGGTGGTTTGGCGAGCTTACGTTTCTGTGAACGAATAGCTTTGAGGTTAACGACTGAAGTCATCGACAGTCTCCGGTATGGGGGATTTCTTGTAATCTGGCCCATAGAGTACTGGTCAGATGGATACCTCCGTGAGATGTTTGGCGGACAAAGCACTTGTCATTGGTGGCCAATGTTCGACGGATCTCCACATACCATCACAGCTTCAGAGATGCCCGGCTGGACCCGGCAGCCCAACCAGCCCGTAACCTATCCCCGCATGTTTGTCGCGTCGGCGGTGGAACTTGGCGCAAACCACAGCGGGATCCTGCAGCGCGCAGGGGTGTCGGCTGAGATTCTGGACGACCCCGCAGGGCGGATCTCATACCTGCAAACCCTGCAGCTTTTCAAGGCGGTTCACGCCGCGATTGACGACACCGCCCTGGGCTTCGATACCGGCCTACGCTTACCACTGACCGCCCACGGCAACCTGGGATACGCATTGATGTGTGCCCCTACCCCACGTGAGGCCATTTCGATTCTGGAGCGGTTCTGGCACTTACGCGGGCGCGGCACACTGATGACAGTGAGAGAATCGGAAACCGATCTGTTCTTTGAGATCGAACCGGAAGTGCCCATCCCGGTTCCACTCCGGGAAATGATGTTCAGTTCCATTCTGACCAGCATGATTCGGGGCATGGAGTTCGTGTTGCCCATGCTGCCCAATGAGCGGGAAATCTGGTTATGCGGGCCGGAACCCGGGGGTTATAGCAGCCGACAGCTGCAAGTGCCTGGCGTGAGGTTCAATATGCCCCGTGCTGGCGTGGTTCTGGGCGGTGACAGATCCTGGCTGGACCAGCCATTACCAACCGCCAACCCGGAAGGGTTGGCCCAGGCGCTGGCGCAATGTGAACGGGAAAGCGCGCTCACAGAAACCGATAACGACATTGCCCGCCAGGTCCGCGCCCATTTGGTGCTGGGCCAGAATGGCTACCCCTCCACCGAGCAGCTGGCTGCCAATCTTTGCCTGACACCAAGGACATTGCGCCGACGGTTGCATGAACAGGGCCTGAACTATAAGCAGCTGCTGGATGATGTTCGGCGGCGGGACAGTTGCCATCTGCTAGCGACTTCCGATCTGGAGATTCAGAGTGTTAGTGAACTGCTTGGCTTTGCGGATCCTGCGAATTTTACCCGGGCTTTCAAGAGTTGGACGGGATTGGCTCCGCGAATGTGGCGACGCAATAAATCTCAGCTTCGACGCTAGCTCACTGCCTTGAGCCACCAGAAACATTTCGCAAAAGCCTTACGGCCAGCGGGTTCGCTTTCCTGATACAATAATCCCCGTTTTCAATTGCTCCGTAGATCACAACAGCAGATGACGGATAGATTCAGATTGGGCAGTCAATGACCGCAAACAGCACAACAGGCAACGTCGACCATTCACCGGCAATGAGTGTAAGCACCGGATCAGAGCCCTCCCGGAAGTTCTGCGTGGCGCCAATGATGGACTGGACTACCAGCCACTACCGCTACCTGGCGCGCCAGCTCAGCCGCCACACCCTGCTCTACACGGAAATGGTGACCACCGGTGCGTTGATTCACGGCGATACCGCCCGCTTTCTCCGTCATGACGAGGCGGAATATCCGCTGGCGCTGCAGCTTGGCGGCAGTGATGCCGGTGAGCTGGCCCATTGTGCGAAACTCGCGGAGCGGTACGGGTTTGATGAGGTGAACCTGAACGTGGGCTGCCCCAGTGATAGGGTGCAGAACAATATGATCGGTGCTTGTCTGATGGGACACCCGGACAAGGTGGCCGAGGGCGTGCGGGCGATGATCGACGCCACGGGCCTGCCGGTGACGGTCAAGCACCGCATCGGGATTGACGGGCGGGAGTCCTGGGATGATCTGTGCGAGTTTGTTGAGAAGGTCGCGGCCGCCGGTTGCCGTACGTTCATTGTTCATGCCCGCATTGCCATTCTTGAGGGCCTGAGCCCCAAGGAAAACCGGGACATTCCGCCGCTGAAATACGACTGGGTGTATCGCCTGAAGGCCAAATACCCGGAGCTGGAGATCATCATCAACGGCGGCATCAAGACCTTTGAGGAGTGCCACCAGCACCTGGAGCACACGGATGGCGTTATGCTGGGCCGTGAGGCGTACCACAACCCGTGGCTGCTCGCCGGTGTAGACCCGGAATTCTTCGGCAAAGCGACACCGGTGCAAAGCCGCCATGATGCCCTGCGTGCCATGCTTCCGTTTATCCAGAGTGAACTGGAGCGGGGCGTGTTCCTTACGCACATGTCACGTCACCTGCTGGGACTGTTCCATGGGCAGCCCGGCGGTCGGCAGTTCCGCCGCTACATCAGCGAGAACGCCCATAAACCCGGGGCCGGGCTGGAGGTCATCCAGGAAGCCCTGGCGAAGGTGAAGGAGCCATCGGAGCCAGTAATAGCGACGGCTTAATCGGGTCTATACGTTTTGTTGTCTTGTTCCTGTCAGACCAGCCCGTTATTGTAGGGAAAACAATTCAGACAGGACGACAGGACGACGAATGACCAGCAAGCTTGAACAACTGAAAGCCATGACCACGGTGGTTGCCGATACCGGTGATCTGGATGCCATCGCCCAGTGGCGCCCCGAGGACGCCACCACCAACCCTTCCCTGCTGCTGAAAGCTGCTGCGTCAGACGCCTATCGCCCTATGCTGGACAAGGCCGTTGCCATGGCAAGCCAGCAAGGCGGCTCTGACGCCGAGCAACTGGGCTACGCCACGGATGCCCTGGCCGTGCTGGCCGGACGCGAGATTCTGGAACTGATTCCCGGCGTGGTCTCCACCGAGGTGGACGCCCGCCTGTCTTTCGATACCGACGCCACTCTGGCCCGGGCTCGCAGGCTCGTCGACCTGTACCGGGAGCAAGGTGTGGACACCAGCCGGGTGCTGATCAAGATCGCTTCCACCTGGGAAGGTATTCGCGCGGCGGAGCAGTTGGAGAAAGAAGGCATCCATTGCAACCTGACGCTGCTGTTCTCGTTTGTGCAGGCGGCGGCCTGTGCCGATGCCGGGGCTTTCCTGATTTCACCGTTCGTGGGTCGTATCCTGGACTGGCACCTGGCCCACAGCGGTCGGGACAGCTTCCCGGCAGCGGAAGATCCCGGCGTCCAGTCTGTGTCCCGCATCTATAATTACTACAAGGCCAACGGTTTCAAGACCGTGGTGATGGGCGCCAGCTTCCGCAATCTCGGTGAAATCGAGAGGCTGGCCGGCTGTGACCGCCTGACCATCAGCCCTGCCCTGTTGCAGGAGCTGAAAGATGATACCGCGCCGCTGGCGCGCCAGTTGTCACCGGCCACTGCCTCCAGCTCCGATGGGTTCGGTGCGATGGATGAACATCTGTTCCGCTGGGAATCCAACGAAGACGCCATGGCGACCGAGAAGCTGGCTGAAGGCATTCGCCGCTTTGCCGCAGACCAGATCGAGCTGGAAGGTCGTGTCAGGCAACTGGCAAAAGCGGCGTAACGGTCGTAAATATACAGGAGAACCCTTCAGGTCATGATCGAACGTCTGAAGCAATTATTTGCCCCTACCGAGGCAACCCGTGAAGCACCGGACCCGCACTCTCTGGCCGTCGCTGCCACAGCGCTGATGGTCCAGCTCTCGCGCATTGATAACAACGAGGATGAGCGGGAACTGCAAACCATTGTGGATTGCGCCGTCAATGCCCATGAGGTTACCCGTGAAGAAGCCGAGGACATCCTGCAGGATGCCCTCAGCCACGCGGATGACGCCACGTCACTGTATGAGTTTACCGGCCAGATCAATGAACACCTGGACCAGACCGCCAAGCAGAGCCTGCTGGAGAGCATCTGGCGGGTGGCATTTGCCGATGGCCGGATCGACAAATACGAGGAACATCTCATTCGCCGCATGGCCGATTTGCTGCATCTTAATCACCGCGAATACATGCAGGCTCGCCATCGTGCGGAAGGCGCGGACTGACTGTTAAAGGAGTCAACATGCTAGCCATTCTCCACCCCGATACGCCACTGGACAGCGACGCCTACCGGCAGACCATGCATTTCCTGGAGAACCTGCCGGGCGTCTCGGTTCGGGTTCATGAGGTTCAGGGCGCCAGCCAGCGGCTGACGGAAATCTACCTGCTGGGTGACACCAAGTCTCTCGACAAGGAAGAGATTGAAGCCCTGCCGGCGGTGGAGCGGGCTATCCGGATTTCCGATGACTACCGTATTCTGGGCCGCCACCGCGATGACAGACGCCAAAGCGGCTTTACCTACAACGATGTGGAATTCAGTCAGTCCAACCTGAACATATTCGCCGGGCTGTGTGCGGTTGACGTGCCCGAACACGTAGAGATGATGATGCAGGCGCTGGAAGATCATGGCGAGGTCTGCACCCGCATGGGCGCCTACAAGCCGCGTACCAACCCCTACTCCTTCCAGGGGCATGGCAAGGGCTGTCTGCCCTGGGTGTTCGAAAAGGCGGGAAAACATGGCATCAAAGTCATCGCCATGGAGATCACCCACGAGAGCCATATCGAAGAGATAGACACCTGCCTCGAGAAACTGGGCCGCCCCACCGGCGTGATGCTTCAGGTGGGTACCCGTAATACCCAGAACTTTGAGCTGCTGAAAGCCATTGGCCGCCAGAGTGCCTACCCGGTGCTGCTGAAACGGGGCTTTGGTATCACCCTGAACGAGTCCCTGAATGCCGCCGAATACCTGGCCAGCGAGGGCAACGCCAACGTTATTTTCTGCTTGCGGGGCATGAAAACCGAGGCGGGCCAGCCCCACCGTAACATGGTGGATTTCGCCCATGTGCCGGCGGTTAAGCGGCTGACGCGTATGCCGGTGTGTGTAGACCCGTCCCATTCCGTGGGCAGCCGTGAGAAAGCGCCGGACGGCGTTCTGGATGTCATGCACGCAACGGCTCAGGGCGTGATTGCCGGCGCCAACATGGTGCTGGTGGACTTCCACCCGAAACCGGAGAAAGCCCTGGTGGACGGTCCACAGGCGCTGCTGATGAACGAATTGCCCGCTTACCTGGAAGATATCCGCCTGTGTCACGACACCTGGAAAAAACGCCAGGCCATTTATCAACGTCTTAAGGAATCAGCAACAGAATGATTGTCTACGGACACCGTGGGGCCAAGGGAGAAGCCCCGGAAAATACACTGGCCGGATTTTCCCACGCCTACCGGCACGGCATCCGCCATTTCGAACTGGACCTGGTGTTGTCAAAAGACGGCAAGCCGGTGATCATCCATGACCTGACGGTTGACCGCACCACCGGTCAGAAAGGCGCCGTGACCAGCTTCACCAGTGAGGAACTGGCAGCGATGGATGCGAGAAAGGGCGCAACCCCATCCTGGTCCAGAAAGGTCGGCATACCGGCCCTGGAAACACTGCTGGACGCATTCGCGGATCTGGAGCACCTGCAGCTGGAGGTCAAGAAAGACAACCGTCAGCGGCTGAACGTATTGTGCAACCGCCTGACCGAGATCATCCAGCACAGAAACCTTTACCAGCGGGTCACCGTGACCTCGTCAGATGTCTGGTTCCTGCAGCAAATCCGGCGGCGGGACAAGAATATCACCATTGGCCTTGTAGCCGAGCGCAAATTCCCGCGCCCGATCAACGTCGCCTCACGGCTGCACTGCGAGTTCCTGTGTGTAAACTGGAAGATCTGTTCGAAATCCCTGGTGGACGACGCCCATCGTCGCGGCATGCATGTGTCAGCCTGGACCGTCAACCGAATCCACGACATGCTGGAACTGGAGCAGCAGGGGGTCGACAGCATCATTTCCGACTTCCCCACCAGCACCCGCATGTACTTTGACAATCGCGCCCGCTCCCTGATCAGCCTGCCCCGGGGAAATGCCACGGAGAACAAGGCGGAAGACGCCGCCATATCCACGAGCTGACATCACAGGCACAAAAAAACCGGGGTGCGGATAGCCGCAGCCCGGTTCCCGTCAGCCACACCGATCAGAAGATCCGGTTCAATCCGTTCAATGCAGCTACCCGGTAGGCTTCCGCCATGGTCGGGTAGTTGAACGTGGTATTGATGAAATAGTTCAGGGAATTGGCTTCCCCTTCCTGGTTCATGATGGCCTGGCCGATGTGCACGATCTCCGCCGCCTGGTCTCCAAAGCAGTGAATGCCGAGAATCTCGCGGGTCTCGCGGTGGAACAGGATCTTCAGCATACCCACGGCTTCGCGGGTGATCTGGGCGCGGGCCAGATCCTTGAAGAACGCCTGACCCACTTCATAGGGCACCTTGGCTTCGGTCAGCTCGCGCTCGGTCTTGCCCACGGAACTGATCTCGGGAATGGTGTAGATACCGGTCGGCACGTCCGATACGAAGCGGAAGAATTCGTCGTGCAGGATATCGGACGACGCTGAGCGGCCCTGATCGTAGGCGGCGCTGGCCAGACTGGGCCAGCCGATCACATCGCCAGCGGCATAGATGGTATCCACTTCGGTACGGTAATGTTCGTCCACCGCCAACTGGCCACGACCGTTGGGCACCAACCCGACGTTATCCAGGCCAAGTTTTTCGGTGTTCCCGCTGCGGCCATTGCACCACAGGAAGGCATCGGCACGGATTTTCTTGCCGGATTTCAACGACAGCACCACACCATGATCATCGCCATCAACCGATTCGTATTCCTCGTTGTGACGAACCAGCACGCCGTTATTACGCAGGTGATAGCTCAGAGCATCCGAAATCTCGTCATCCAGGAACGTCAGCAGACGGCTACCGGGGTTGATGAGGTCAACCTTCACACCCAGGCCGGCAAAAATGGACGCGTATTCCGAGCCGATTACACCGGCACCGTAGATAATCAGGGTACGGGGAGTATGGGACAGGTTCAGGATGGTGTCCGAGTTGTAGATCCGGTGGTGGCGGAAATTCACATCCGGCGGCAGGTATGGCCGGGACCCGGTGGCAACAATGGCCTGCTTGAAGTGCAGGGTCTCAACTGACTTGTTACCGCGGACTTCGATGCGGTGCTTGTCCAGAAATGACGCACGGCCAGTGATCAGATCCACCCGATTACGGGCGTAAAACTGGGTTCGCAGGTTAACCTGCTTATCGATCACCTTCTGGGCATTCTGCAACACCCGTGGAAAAGAGAACCAGCGGGGCTCACCGATATCCCGGAACATTTGGTTGGTATTGAAGGTGATGATCTGTTTGACCGAATGGCGCAGCGCCTTGGAAGGGATGGTGCCCCAGTGGGTGCAGTTACCGCCAACCGTGGGCTTGTCTTCGATGATCGCGACACGTTTGCCGTGTTTCGTCGCATTCATCGCTGCGCCTTCTCCGGAAGGACCAGCGCCGATAACGACGACGTCGTAATGATGTTCTGCCATGCGTGCAGTGACTCCTTATCTACGTCGTTAAAATGTGTTCTTATTTATTGGTGCGGGATCAGCGATCACCGGTTTTGCTAGCGTCGTAGCTCAGCTCATCCGCCGTCCTGCCCTCATTGGCAAGGCGCTCATTTTCCTCTTCACACTTCTGAGTATTCCCGCCACATATGTCACAGGACTTACTGATACCCAGGGCGCCAATACCGCCGCAGGTACCACTAATCGGCTTGCGGCCAAAGATCACGCCGATCGACATGGCTGCCACCAACACGGAAACAATCAGTAAAACCAACAGAAAGGTACCCATAAGCCCTCCCCTAATCTGCCAGGTACGCGGTAAATGCGGGCGTGTAGTGAGTCTCAAACCCGTTATCACCGCGTACGATGAAGTAAGCCGCCATGTTTTCACGGGTGGCTAGTGCCTGTGCTCGCTCGTGGCCCATGACGTTGAAACCGGTCGCCAGCGCATCCGCCAGCATGGTGTTTTCGGCGATCACCGTTACGGAAGCGAGTTTGTGCCGAATTGGCTTACCGGTCTCAGGGTCAATTGTATGTGAATAACGACGTCCTTCCGATTCGTAATAGTTACGATAGTCCCCGGATGTCGCCATCGCCTGGTGATCCAACGCCACGACACGATTGATCTGACGACGTTCGGACACCGGCTGCTCAATGGCCAGACGCCAGGCATCGCCATTGGGTTTGCGACCGTTAACGCGAACTTCGCCACCGATTTCGACCAGATACGCGTCCACGCCCGCCTCTTCAAGATAACGGGCAACCGCATCCACGCCATAACCCTTGGCGATCGCCGACAGGTCAATGTACTGACGACGATGGCTTCTGAATGCCGGCGGATCAGGCCTCAGCTCAATGTTCTCATAGCCTGTGGCATCAAGCCTTGATTTAAGTTCCTCTTCGTCAGGGACCATATCCGGTCTGGCTTCAGGCCCGAACCCCCAGAGGTTAACAACAGGCCCAATGGTGACGTCAAAAGCCCCATTGGTAAAACTGGACACCCGCGTCGCCGTGGCGAGCACTTCGTAAAGCGGCTCCGAGAGCTCAATCCAATTCGACTGATCCTCCCGACGGTTGAGCTGGGAAAGCTCTGAATCCTCTCGCCAGGTGGACATGGACGCATCCACATCTTCAAGAACCTGCTCTATGCCACTTGCCAAAGTTTCAAGGCGGGACTCATTGTCAGTCAATACGACGTTGATATGGTACTGGGTACCAAACACCGGGCCGGCAATCTCCCAGACTTTTTCTTCGGGCTCAAACGAACAACCCGCCAGCGCAGTAACACCCAGCGCCACAACGACGCTGAGCATTGCCACCCTGACGGGCCTAAACATGCGGGATGTCATCTTGGTAGATTTAACCTCCGAAGTCATCCAGCATGATGTTCTCGTCCTCGACACCAAGATCCTTCAGCATCTTGATCACAGACGCGTTCATGATGGGGGGCCCACACATGTAGTACTCACAGTCTTCAGGGGCCGGATGGTCCTTCAGGTACTTATCATACAAGACGTTGTGGATAAACCCTGTCGGGCCTTCCCAGTTATCCTCCGGCAGCGCGTCGGACAGGGCTACGTGCCACTCGAAGTTGTCATTTTCCTCGGCCAGACCGTCAAAGTCTTCCACGTAGAACATCTCGCGGACACTCCGGGCACCGTACCAGAAGCTGATCTTGCGCTTGGAATTCAGGCGCTTGAGCTGATCAAAAATATGGGAGCGCATCGGCGCCATACCGGCACCACCACCAATGAACACCATTTCGGCGTCGGTCTTCTTGGCGAAGAACTCACCAAACGGCCCCATCACGGTCACCTTGTCACCCGGCTTCAGGTCGAACACGTAGCTCGACATGATGCCCGGCGGATAATCCGTGCCAGGAGGTGGCGTGGCGATACGGATGTTGAATTTGAGCACCCCCTTCTCTTCCGGATAGTTCGCCATGGAATAGGCACGAATAGTCTCTTCCTTGTTAACCGCCTTGTAACGCCAGATATTGTGCTTATCCCAGTCTTCGTGGAACTCTTCCTCGATAACGAAGTCCTTGAAATCGATCTCGTAGGGAGGACACTCCAACTGGACGTACCCACCGGCACGGAAGTCCACTTCCTCACCCTCAGGCAGCTTCAACACCAGTTCCTTGATGAAGGTCGCCACGTTGTGGTTGGAGATAACCTCGCACTCCCACTTCTTGACGCCGAAGAATTCTTCCGGCACTTCCACCTTCATGTCCTGCTTAACAGGAACCTGGCAGGACAGGCGCCAGCCTTCTTTCTCTTCGCGGTTGGTGAAATGGGTCTTTTCCGTGGGAAGCATCGCGCCGCCCCCTTCCAGAACCTTACACTTGCACTGGGCACAGGTACCGCCACCGCCACAGGCAGATGACAGGAAAATGCCGTTATTTGCCAACGTACCCAGAAGTTTGCCACCCGCTTCTGTCGTCAGGGTGTGTTCCGGGTCGTCATTGACTTCGATAGTCACATCACCGGTGCTTACCAGCTTGGAACGGGCCGCGAGGATGATCGCGACCAGAGCCAGTACGATAACGGTGAACATGACCACGCCGAGAATAATTTCTGTACTCATGGTCTCGCCTTTTCGTTAAACCGAATCACCGGGTTGATTACAGTGAAATACCGGAGAATGACATGAAGCCCAGGGACATCAAACCAACAGTAATGAAGGTGATGCCCAGCCCACGTAAACCTTCCGGCACGTCACTGTATTTCAGTTTCTCACGGATACCAGCCAGGGCAACTATGGCCAGAGCCCAGCCCAAACCGGCGCCAAAGCCGTACACCACACTCTCACCAAAGGTGTAGTCCCGCTCAACCATGAACAGCGACGCACCAAGGATGGCGCAGTTCACCGTAATTAGCGGCAGAAACACCCCCAGTGCGGCGTATAGCGCGGGGATGTACTTGTCCAACACCATTTCCATGATCTGGACAATCGCCGCGATAACGCCGATATAGGTCAACAGGCCGAGAAAACTCAGGTCAACATTGGGGAGACCTGCCCAGTCAAGCGCGCCTTCGCGGAGAATGCTGTTATACAGCAGGTTGTTAACGGGCACGGTTACGGTGAGTACGACCACCACGGCAATACCGAGACCAACAGCTGCCTCAATCTTCTTGGAGATCGCCAGGAAGGTACACATCCCCAGGAAGAAGGCCAGCGCCATGTTTTCAACAAAAACGGCCTTCAGAATCAAGCTGATATAATGTTCCATCAGAAGGCCTCCTTGGCGGTGTGGCGAGACATCTTGTAGTCAGGCTCTTCCACCTGCTCCGGTTTCCAGGTACGCAGGCCCCAGATCGCCAGACCAATGATGAAGAATGCGCTCGGCGGCAGCAGCAAGAGACCATTCGGCACATACCAGCCACCTTCATTCACCACCGGCATCAGTGAGACACCAAACAGCGAACCGGCGCCCAGAAGTTCACGGAAGAATGCAACGAAAATCAGCAGCACCGAGTAGCCCAGGCCGTTACCGATGCCGTCCAGAAAGCTCAGCCAGGGGCCGTTCTTCATGGCGAAACCTTCCGCACGCCCCATCACGATACAGTTAGTGATAATCAGACCAACAAATACTGAAAGTTGCTTGGAAATCTCATAGGCATAGGCCTTGAGTATCTGGTCAACCACAATAACCAACGATGCGATGATGGTCATCTGAACGATGATCCGGATACTACCCGGAATCTGGGCACGCACGAGGGAAACCGCCAGGTTGGAAAAGGCTGTTACCGCGGTAACCGCCATGCACATAACCAGCGTAACGTTCATGCTGGTCGTTACTGCCAGCGCGGAGCAGATACCCAGAATCTGCAACGCGATCGGGTTGTTACTGAAAATCGGTTCGAAGAGAACCTGTTTGGCTGAAGCGTCTGCCATGATCAGACCTCCCCTTCACGAAGTTTTTTCAGGAACGGTGCGTAGCCACGATCACTCATCCAGTAATTAACCAGCTGTTGCACACCGCGGCTCGTCAGGGTCGCACCGGAGAGCGCATCGACCTTATGCTCCTTGTTGGCAGCATCCGCGCTTACGCCACCTTTAACCAGACGGATCTGAGGCTCTTCCATCTCGTCACCGTAGACTTCCTTTCCGACCCACTGACTTTTCCAGCGGGGGTTGTCCACCTCGCCGCCAAGACCGGGGGTCTCTGCGTGAGCGTAGAAACCGAGTCCTTCGATGGTGTTAGCATCACCCTTCAGGGAGACAAATCCATAAAGGGTAGACCAGAGGCCGTACCCGTGCACAGGCAGGACCACACGTTTCACTTCACCATTCTCTGAGAGTGTGTAGATCTTGGCCACATTCGGACGGCGCTTGATACCTGCCTTGTCTTCCGACGACGGAATGTTGGTAGACATGGCAGGATCAGAAGCCGCTTTGTACATGTCGTACTTCATCGGATCCTCTACGCCGACCTCGGATGGCTCGACGTATTCCCCACTGTCCAGGTCCAGCAGACGCACATCAAAACGAGAGAACTCCTCCTCAATTTCGTCGGCGCTGGCACCTTCCTGCAACATGCCGGCGGCCGCCAGGATGTTGGTTTTGATATCCAGATTCTGGTTCTTGATTTGAGCAGGTCTGAGCGACACCGCGGCAGTGGAAACCACTACCGAGAAGACAATACTCAGTACCAGGGCAACAATCAGCGTTCTGGAGACGGTTTCTTTAGCTTTAGCCACGAGCAAGCCTCCGTTTGATGTTGGCCTGAACCACATAGTGGTCCATCAGCGGTGCGAACAGGTTGGCGAACAGGATTGCCAGCATGATGCCTTCCGGGAACGCCGGGTTCACGACACGAATCAGCACCGTCATCACGCCCACAAGGATACCGAAACACCAGCGACCGGTATTAGTCATGGCAGCGGACACAGGATCAGTCGCCATGAACATCATACCAAAGGCAAAACCGCCCATGACCAGGTGCCAGTGTGCCGGCACATCAAACATCGGGTTGGTGTCGGAACCGATAATGTTCAACAGCAGCGTCATAGCGATCATGCCGATCATGACGCCCCCCACAATACGGTAAGACGCAATTTTCATCACCAGCAGGATAAGACCACCGATCAGAATTGCCAGCGTGGAGGTTTCACCCACGGAGCCCTGAATGGTGCCCATGAACGCTGACATCCAGCCGATCTGCGCCTCAAGAGCTTCCAAACCGCCACTGGCAGCCCAGCTCAACGCCGTAGCGCCGCTGAAGCCATCCACAGCGGTCCAGACAGTATCACCGGAGATCTGCGCCGGATACGCGAAGTAAAGGAACGCTCGGCCGGTAAGGGCCGGGTTAAGGAAGTTTTTGCCGGTACCGCCAAATACTTCCTTACCGATCACCACACCGAAGGTGATACCCAAAGCCACCTGCCACAACGGAAGATCCGGCGGGCAGATCAGGGCAAACAACACGGAGGTCACGAAGAAGCCTTCGTTGACTTCGTGGCGGCGAACGGTGGCAAACAGCACTTCCCAGAAACCACCTACAACGAAGGTCACGAGGTAAATGGGCAGGAAGTACGCCATACCGTAGACGAAATTATCCCAGATACTGGCAGCATCGTTACCGGCCAGGGCGCTGATAAACGAAGTACGCAGGCCACCGTCACCCATCAGGGCATCCGGATTTTCAGCGAGGAAGCTGTTGGCCTGGAAGCCAATATTCCACATACCGAAGAACATGGCCGGGAAGGTACACAACCACACGGTGATCATGATGCGCTTCAGATCAACGCCGTCACGAACGTGAGCCGTGGTGGAGGTTACACTGCCAGGCGTGTAGAAAATGGTATCGACGGCTTCGTAAAGCGCGTACCAGCGCTCGTACTTGCCACCTTTTTCAAAGTGATGCTCGATGCCATCGAGAAACTGTCGGATTGCCATCGTATTAGCCCTCGATCTCGATTCGGGTCAGGTTCTCGCGGAGAATCGGACCGTATTCGTATTTACCCGGGCACACGAAGGTACACAGCGCCAGATCTTCTTCATCCAGTTCCAGTGCACCCAGCTTCTGTGCCGTTTCCGTGTCGCCCACAATCAGCGAGCGCAGCAGCTGAGTCGGCAGGATATCCAGGGGCATGACCTCTTCATACGTGCCCACCGGCACCATGGCGCGTTCACTGCCGTTAGTGGTGGTGGTGAAGTTGAAAAGCTTGCTGCGTGCCAGCTTGGACAGGTAGATGTTCAGCACCGAGAACTTGTTCGGCCCCGGAGACAGCCAGCCCATGAACTCACGTTTATAGCCCTCTTCCAGAACAGATATCTGGTTGGCAAAACGACCAAGATAAGCACAGGGACCGTCACCACGACGACCGCCGAACACCGAGCCGGAGATCATGCGTACATCGCAGTCGGTGGCCAATTCGTCCTTCAGCAGCTCGTTCAGGTTAGCGCCAATACGAGTGCGGATAAGACGCGGCTTAAGAGCCTTGGGACCACCAATGGCAACCACCCGCTCCACCGGCAGTTCTCCGGTTTCAAACAGCCTGGCAATGTCGATCACATCCTGGTAGCCAATCGACCAGACCACCTTGTCACCGGCAATCGGGTCAAGGTAATGGATATGGGTGCCTACGTTACCGGCCGGATGAACACCATCAAACTGGTGAACTTCGACGCTATCCGTTTTGGGAACAGGCACATCCGAGCCAGGCTTACCGGTGACAAACACCTTGCCAGTGGTCAGCTTGCTCAGGATTTTCAGGCCTTTTTCAAACGCCGCGCTGTTTTCCCGGATGATAACGGTCGGGTCAGCAGCCAGCGGGTTGGTATCCATCACAGACACAAAAATGGAATGAGGGGCCGTATCGATAGCCGGCACCTTGCTGTAAGGACGTGTCCTCAGCGTGGTCCACAACCCGGATTCCACCAGGTTATCGACGACCTGCTGCCGCTCCAGGCCGGCCAGGTCCGCCTCGTTATAGCGAGCGAAGGTTTCGGCATCGTCACCATCGATCTCGATGACAATCGACTGGAAAACACGACGCTCACCACGATTGATCTCTTTTACCACACCGGCAGCCGGGGAGGTATAACGCACGCCTTCGGTCTTCTTGTCCGTGAACAGCAGCGTACCGCGCTTGACACGGTCTCCCTCTTTTACAGCCATCGTCGGCTTCATGCCGTTATAGTCAAAACCGATCAACGCCACGTGGCGAACGGGTTTGCCGTCAGTAATGGTCTGCTCAGGAGCGCCGCTGATGGGAAGATCCAGGCCTTTTTTGATCTTGATCATTAGCCTTATCCAATCATCAGAAACTATTCGATGGATTTGTAACGTCGGTCCCTGTGGCCCAGATTCCCTTGCCGGGATGCACCAGGATGGCTGCACCGACGCAGCGAAAGCTTACAGGTTGAGGTTCACCTTGCTTTCGGCAAAAGGGAAAGATGAGAAACGGGTGCCAGACGTACCCAAAATCGCGCCAATTATAGAGATTATGTCATCCTATTTCCACCAGAAACCCGGCGGAGTTTGCGCATGAACGTAACACGACCATGGTGGAATTCGGGCCAAAAAGAAACCCCGGCAGCAAAAGCTGGCGGGGTTTCTGAACAATTTGCCACTGCGAAAGGCCGTCAGGCGCTCTACCACTAAAGCATCAGTCGCGAGCACGCTTCGGGAAGATCGGATATGTCACACCGGCCATCTGGTTGACGCAGCGGACCACCTGGGCACTGTAACCGAACTCGTTGTCGTACCACACGTACAGGATCACACGCTTGCCACCGGCAATCGTCGCCTGGGCATCAACAATACCGGCGTGTCGAGATCCAACGAAATCAGTGGACACCACTTCCGGGGAGTTCACGAAATCAATCTGCTTCTGCAGCTCGGAATGCAGCGCCATTTCGCGCAGGTATTCATTCACGCTCTCGACACTCACATCCGCTTTCAGGTTCAGATTGAGGATGGCCATGGATACGTTCGGGGTCGGAACCCGGATGGCATTGCCGCTGAGCTTACCCTTCAGTTCCGGCAAAGCCTTGGCAACCGCCTTGGCAGCGCCGGTTTCAGTAATAACCATGTTGAGAGCGGCACTACGACCACGACGGCTACCCTTGTGGTAGTTATCGATCAGGTTCTGGTCGTTGGTATAGGAGTGGACCGTTTCAACGTGACCATCCTCGATACCAAACTCGTCGTTGATCGCTTTCAGCACCGGAGTGATCGCATTTGTAGTACAGGAAGCGGCCGACAGAATCTTGTCTTCGTCGGTGATCCAGTCGTTGTTGATGCCGTAGACGATGTTCTTGATGTCGCCCTTGCCGGGTGCAGTGAGAATGACCCGACTGACCCCCTTGGATTTCAGGTGCAGCCCCAGACCATCTTCGTCACGCCAGATACCGGTGTTATCAACAACGATGGCGTTATTGATACCGTACTGGGTGTAGTCGACCTGATCCGGCCCCTTGGAGTAGATCACCTTGATGTAGTTGCCGTTAGCGATCAGCGCCGAATCTTCCTCATCCACGGTGATCGTGCCGTCGAAGGGACCGTGCACGGAATCGCGGCGCAGCAGACTGGCACGCTTCTCCAGATCGTTCTCGGCACCGCCCTGACGAACCACAATCGCACGCAGGCGCAGGTTGTTACCGCCACCGGCTTTCTCGATCAGGATGCGCGCCAGCAGACGACCGATGCGACCAAAGCCATACAGGACCACGTCCTTTGTGCCGTTCCCGGCATCTTCCTCGGACTGGGTCGCGTACTGCCCCACAACGGGACCAATCTCGCGGTTAAGGAATTCCTCCAGCGAGCCGCCTTCAGCCTTGAACTTGACCGCCAGCTTGCCAATATCCACATGGGCACGCCCCAGGTCCATGCTGTCCATGGCCTGCAGGATCGGCAGGGTGTCGTGAACCGACAGCTCGCTGTCCTCTACCTGACGGACGAAACGGTGAGCACGAATGATGCCGATAACTGACTGATTGATGATGGAGCGGCCGTATACGGAAGTAACCACATTATTCTTGCGGTATAGGCGGCCGATCAGCGGAATCATGGCTTCCGCAGTGGATTCTCTCTCAGTCCAGTTAGACAGGTGCTGGTTAATCTGTTCGTGACTCACGCTTGAACCTCTGCAGTTGGCACTTGGAAAAGTTGGGCGCATATTATCCAACTTAAAATGCCAGACCGCAAATACTGCCGGCATACCTACCATGACAGCCACCGTTGCGACCGGTAGAATACGCGCCTCGCCGCCCCGGACTTAAACTGCAGGAGAAGACAAACGCCCATGACTGACGGTGCATCCTCACTACGCTCCCGCCCTGCCCTGGTGGCTCCGGAATTCCCGGCAAAGGCTGCCGACCACCGCACATGGGGCCAATTGCACGGCAGCAGCGATGCACTGGCCATTTGCGAAAGCGCAAACCGGCACCGGGGCCTGACGCTGGTCATTACCCGCAGCACCGACGAGGCCATTCGCCTTGAACAGGCCATGCGCTTCTACCTCGGGCTGCCAGCCGAGGAAGACGGCACGGCCGTAACCGGATCGGGCCTTGAGCTGCTTTCACTGCCAGACTGGGAAACCCTGCCCTACGATCTGTTTTCGCCTCACCAGGACATTACATCCCGCCGGATTCGCACGCTGCACCGCCTGCCATCAACCCGCCACGGGGTTCTGGTGGTCCCGGCACGCACCCTGATGCATCGCCTGCCCCCGGCTCAATACCTTCAGGGCAACACCCTGCTACTGGAGGTGGGACAGACACTGGAAATAGACGAGTGGCGCCTGCAACTGGAATCCGCTGGCTACCGTCACACCGAGAATGTCTACGAACACGGTGAATACGCCGTTCGCGGCGCCATTCTTGATATTTTTCCGATGGGCGCGACGCAACCCTACCGGATCGACCTTTTTGATGACGAAATCGAGACCCTGCGCACCTTTGACCCGGAAACCCAGCGTTCGATTGATCGTATCAACAGGATCGAACTGTTGCCGGCCAACGAATTTCCGTGGAACAAGGAGGCCCGTTCCGGTTTTCGCAACCGCTGGTTCGAGCATTTTCCCAATGCCGACAAGGACGCCCCGATCTACCAGGACGTCAGCCAGGGCATCACGCCTCCGGGCATCGAATACTACCTGCCGCTGTTTTTTGATGAATCAGCGACGCTGTTCGACTACCTGCCGGAAGGCACTCACGTTTTCACCGCTGACGGCCTGAACGACGCCATCGCCCACTTTGACGCGGATACCCGGGCGCGATATGAAGACCGGCGCCATGACCGCTTGCGTCCGATCCTGCCGCCGACCGAGCTGTTCCTGCAGCAGGACGAGCTGTTCGGGCAGCTCAAGCGTTTTCCCCGGGTTACCCTCACGACCACTACGGCAAGCGCCGCCGGCTCCGAGAATTGCAGCACCGACGAACTACCCGACGTCGCCATGGATGGTCGTGCAGCGGACCCCGCCGCTCGTCTGAAACGGTTCATTGAAGCTTTCGGCGGGCGCGTGCTGCTGTGCGCGGAGTCCTCCGGTCGCCGGGAAGCCCTGATCGACAACCTGGCTGACCACAATGTAAAACCGGCAACGCTGAATAACTGGCAGGCGTTCCTGGAAGACACCGATTGCCCGCTGGGTATCACCATCGCTCCCATGGAACAGGGACTGGTGCTGCCAGGAGAACACCTGGCACTGGTCACCGAAACCGCCCTGTTCGGCGAGCGGGTACTGCAGCGCCGTCGCCGGGAAAAACCTACGGAAGTGGACGATTCCGGCTACCGCGACCTGTCCGAGCTGCGCATCGGAGCGCCAGTGGTTCACATCGACCACGGGGTCGGCCGCTACAAGGGCCTGGAAACCATCACCGTGGAAGGCGAAGCCAGCGAGTTCCTGATGCTTGAGTACGCCGGCGGCTCGAAACTGTACGTTCCGGTGTCCAGCCTTCACCTGATCTCGCGCTACACCGGTTCCGACACTGAACACGCCCCTCTTCACAAACTCGGTACCGAGCGCTGGAGCAACGCCAAACAGAAAGCCCTGGAGAAAATCCGCGACACCGCCGCCGAACTGCTGGATGTCTACGCCCGCCGCGAGGCCCGCAAAGGATTCACCTTCGAAGACCCCCAGGAAGCCTACCGCGCCTTCGCCGCCGGCTTCCCCTTCGAGGAAACCCCGGATCAGCAGGTGGCCATTGAATCCGTTTTCGAGGACATGACCAGCGAACGGCCCATGGATCGACTCGTTTGTGGCGATGTGGGCTTTGGCAAAACCGAAGTGGCCATGCGTGCGGCGTTTATGGCGACGTTCTCCGGTAAACAGGTAGCGGTCCTGGTGCCGACGACACTGCTGGCACAGCAGCATTACGAATCCTTCCGTGACCGCTTCTCCGATACAGCGGTGAACGTGGAACTGCTCAGCCGCTTCCGCAGCGGCGCCCAGACCAGCAAAGCCATGGAAGCGATCGAAGCCGGCAAAGCGGATATCGTGATCGGCACCCACAAACTGCTGCAGGGCGACGTCACATTCAAAAACCTGGGACTGGTGATCATTGACGAGGAACACCGTTTCGGCGTGCAGCAGAAGGAAAAACTCAAGGCGCTACGGGCGGAAGTGGACATGTTGACGCTCACCGCCACGCCGATTCCCCGCACCCTGAACATGGCCATGGGCCACCTGCGGGATCTGTCCATTATCGCCACGCCCCCGGCGCGCCGGCTGTCAGTGAAAACCTTCGTGCGCCAGCGCGATGACGCCATGGTCAAGGAAGCCATCCTGCGGGAAATTCTGCGGGGCGGCCAGGTGTACTTCCTCCACAACGACGTGACCACCATCCAGAAAACCGCCGAAGACCTGCGCCGACTCATTCCCGAAGCCCGTGTGGGCGTGGCCCATGGCCAGATGCGGGAACGCGAACTGGAACAGATCATGTCGGATTTCTACCACAAGCGCTTCAACGTGCTGGTGTGTACCACCATTGTGGAAACCGGCATCGACATCCCCAGCGCCAACACCATCATCATTGAACGTGCCGACAAGTTCGGCCTGGCTCAGCTGCATCAGTTGCGGGGCCGGGTTGGCCGCTCGCACCACCAGGCCTACGCCTACCTGCTGACACCACCGCCGCGATCGATCACCACCGACGCGAAAAAGCGCCTGGAAGCCATTTCCGAGGCCCAGGATCTGGGCGCCGGCTTCATGCTGGCCACTCACGACCTGGAAATCCGTGGCGCCGGCGAGCTGCTCGGTGAGGAGCAGAGCGGTCAGATCGAGAGTATTGGCTTCACCCTGTACATGCAGCTGCTGGATGAGGCGGTCAAGGCCATCCGCGAGGGCCGCACCCCCAACGCCGACCTGCCCCTGAGCCACGGCACCGAGATGAACCTGCGCATACCCGCGCTGATCCCGGACGATTACCTCCCGGACGTCCATAACCGGCTGATGCTTTACAAGCGCATCGCCAGCGTCAGCAATAAAGATGAATTAAAAGAACTTCAGGTTGAGATGATTGACCGCTTCGGATTATTACCGGACCCGGCCAAAAACCTGATCCATCAGAGTGAACTTCGGCTGCGGGCGGAAGCCCTTGGTATCGTCAAGATCGACGCTGGCAAGGAGTGGGCCCGGCTGGAGTTTGGGGCATCGACACCAGTCGACCCTCTCGTTCTGGTTAAAAAAGTGCAATCCGCACCAGACCAGTACCGCCTGGAAGGAGCCAACAGTTTCCGGTTCCGGCTGAAGGATGACTCAACCAATGGTAAACTCGACGGCATTTCCGACATGCTCGGGCAGTTGACTCCCTGAATTTCGGACCTGCCCGCCAAACGATAGCAACTGACATTGTGGAGTAAAGCCCTTGCGAATGCCCGGTTATGACCTGCCCGGAAAGGCCCTGATCACCTTCACCGCTGCCCTGCTGGCGCTTGCGCCGTTGCTTGCCACTGCTCAGGAGGGACACCTCTACCGGGCGGAAATCGTCATTGTTGAACGGATTGTTGATCCTGGAAACGTTGAGGAACACATGGCCAGCCGGATGCCCGAGCCGGCGACCAATGTTTCGAAACAGATGAAGGTAATCCGCGAGGACGGCAGCGTGGGCACAACGCTCCGATTGGCGCCCGACAGCGACCTGAGATTGCAGTCCGTCGCCCAACGCCTGGAGAACAGCGGGCGTTACCGGGTACTGATGACAGCAGGCTGGTACCAGTCATTCCCGCCGGACTACGACGGCGAACCGATGCAGATCGCCGTTGGTGACTGGCTGGCGGGCGCCGGCCACCGTGAAGTGGAAGGCCAGATTACGATTGACCGCCAACGCTACCTGCACGTGAACGTGAACCTCAACCACTGGCAGTCGGCCGCCAATGCGGCTTATCCCGTTCAGGAGAGTACTGAGGGGATTGCACAGCAACCGGCAGACAGCGCTCCCCCGGCGGAGCTTCTTACCTGGATCCGCGAGACACGTCGTATGCGCAGCGAGGAAATCCATTTCCTGGACTCCCCCACCATCGGAGTTCTGGTGTTCTTCAGGCCGGTTGAGGGCTGAGCGCCCCCAGCCCGGCCATGGATTCCTCAAGAATCCGCTTCACCCCGGACATTCCCTTCTCAATGGCGGCCTCAATCTCTTCCATCGTAATGATGTGATCGGATTTGCCAGCCGCCCAATTGACCACCAGCCCCAGACACACGTAATTCATCTTGAGCTCGGCAGCCAGCGCCGCTTCGGGCATACCGGTCATGCCGACCAGGTCGCACCCGTCCCGCTCCATCCGGGCAATTTCCGCTGCCGTTTCCAGACGCGGTCCCTGGGTTGCCCCATAGACACCGAAATCGGAAAACGACAGATCCAGCGCTCTTGCCGCCTCACCCAGCACCTGTCGAGCAGGCTTGGCGTAGGGAAAGGTGAAGTCGATGTGGGTTACTTCCTCTAGCTCACCTTCAAAGAAAGTGCTCCCGCGGCCCCAGGTATAATCAATAATCTGATCCGGAATCACGATGTGGGCAGGCCCCATGGCCTTGTGAATCCCCCCCACGGCATTAACACCGACCACGGTCCTGACGCCAGCGTGGTGCAAGGCCCAGAGATTCGCCCGGTAGTTCACCTGATGCGGCGGAATGCGGTGAGGATTGCCGTGACGGGACAGGAAAATGACAGGCTGATTGCCCAATCGGCCCTCAACCAGAGCCGATGAAGGCTTGCCCCACGGAGTGTCCAATTCGCGCTCGCCGGTGATTTCCAGTCCGGACAGGGTGGTCAGTCCCGTTCCGCCGATAATGCCGACTGCCGCCGGTGTCTGTTCGTTCGTCATGCCTCGCTCCCGTCAATCACCATTGCCGCCCCCCGTCGCTTCCGCAGCGGATCCGGACCGGGTGCGCTGGGAGGCATGGGATTTGTCCGACCCCTCATCGGTGTTCTCAATAGGCCCTTCATCTTCACTGGCCGCGCCGGATTTTCCGTTGTCGGCGCTGGCCAGCCGCACGCTGTCCGCCACATGCAAGGTGCGCGTCGGGAACGCCACTTCCGCACCATGGCCCTCGATAATCTCACTGATTTTCAGCAACACATCCTGCTTCACCTCGTGATACTTCACCCATTGGGTGGTCTTGGTGAAGGTGTACACCATGATGTCCAGGGACGAGGCGTTGAACGCCAGGAAATTCACGATCAGGGTCTGGCTACTCTCAATCTCCTCGTGATTTTCCAGCATGGTGCGAATTTCGGAGACGATGGTGGCCATCTCACGAACATCAGCGTAGCGGATGCCGATGGTCTCCGAGATACGGCGGTGACTCATGCGGGATGGATTTTCCACGGCAATCGTGGTGAACGTAGCATTTGGGACATACAGCGGACGCTTGTCGAAAGTCCGGATAGTGGTCAGTCGCCAGCCGATGTGCTCAACGGTACCCTCGATGTTGCGGTCCGGGGAACGCACCCAGTCACCCACCTTGAAGGGTCGGTCCAGGTGAATAATGAAACCGCCGAAAAAGTTCGCCAGCAGGTCCTTGGCGGCAAAGCCGACGGCAATACCCCCCACGCCACCGAACGCCAGCACACCGGAAAGACTGTAACCCATGGATTGCATGATGATCAGTACCGCTGTAATGATCACCACCGCGCGGGACAGCTTGCTGATGGCATTAACCGTGGTGTAATCCATCGGTTTCTTCATTTTCATCGGGGAGACAAGAATGCTCTCACCTTCCTTCACGAAACGAAGAATGGCCCACACCAGCACCCAGATAAAACCGATCCTGAGCAGATGTTCGTTGACCGCAAAAATCTCTGCCTCGGAATAGTGATAGGCGACTTCCGCCGCCCAATAAACCCCCTGAATCCAGACGAATGCCACCACCGGCTTGCGCGCCGCGTGAAGAAACGCATCGTCCCACAGGTTCCTGGTTTTACTGAGACGCTTTTCAAGTGCGTCCACGACATGGCCGGCAACATAAGCCACAGTTGCGGTTCCGAACACCAGGGCGAAAACAACAACACCCACCCGCCAGCTTTCGGAAAGCAGTTCCCAATTTTCAATCCAGCCATCAATGGCGGCTTGCAGTTCCCCGATCATGGACGTCCTCAGTCGTAAAATATCAATGCCAGCAGGGCCGCACCAATGCGCGACGTTCAGGATTCTTCGATGGTAACGAGAGTGCCCGGAGTGACCAGATCATAAAGCCTGATTACATCGGTATTGCGCATGCGGATGCAGCCATGGGATCTGGGCTCCCCCATGGGTTCGGTATCCGGCGTGCCATGAATGTAGATGAAGCGTCGGAAACTATCGACCCCGGGGCCACGGTTTATACCCGATTCACAACCGCACAACCAGAGAATCCTGGAGAGAATCCAGTCCCGCTCAGGATGGCGGGCGGCGAGTTCAGGGGTGTAGATTTCACCAGTTGGTCGCCGGGCAACAAACACAGTACCTTGCCGCCGCCCCTCGCCCACCATGGCGCGAATATAATGCCTGCCGCGGGGAGTGCAACCGCTACCGTTTTGCTCTCCCGGACCGTTCAGGGCCGTGGACACCGGGGCTTGAAACAGCGGTTCGCCACCGGCGCTAATCAGCGCCAGCGACTGGGACGCGACACTGATGTGGAGATGGGGAAAGCCCCCCTCTGGCGAGTTCATCTGCAGTTAAGCTCCCGACCGACAATGCCAGTGCTGAAGCCTAACCGAGACAGGACAAGTCAGGCAACCGGAGCCTGACCGAATGACGGCACCAGCATGGCGTCCTCGGCTTGCATGCCAGCAGCCAGGAACGGCACCAGACGTGCAGCAATTTCCTGGACGGAGGTTTCAACACCCAGCTTGTTCTCGAGAATATCCCGCAATGCATCGCTACTGGACATGGTGAACGCGGTGGCCCCGAGCATGAACTGTATCCGCCAGTATCGATCCACCGCCGACAATTGCGGCGTGGCTTCTTTTAGTAGCCCCATAAAGCGACTGAAAGGCTGACTGTATTCCTGCTCCAGGAACTTGCGCAGGTGACCCTGGGACTGGGTATAGGCGAGCCCGAGCAGGCGCATGAAGATGGAAATGCCCTTCTCGTTGCGCTGGGGCATGCGCACGGCGCTTTCCGTCAATGCCCAGAGGGTCTGATTAAGAGTGGGCGGCTTGCCCTCACAACGCTCCTCCAGCTCATCAAACGACGTTTCCAGGGTGGAGGAAAACGGCGTCAGGAACCGGGCAAACACGGCGTGGATCAAGGCATTCTTTGAGCCAAAGTGATAATTGACAGCGGCCAGATTTACTTTAGCCTTGCTGGTAATCATCCGCAGCGAAGTTTCGGAGAACCCCCGGTCTGCAAACAGCTCCTCGGCGGCATCCAGGATGCGGTCAACGGTATCAGACTGAGCCATATTGTTATCAGTGCCTCTAGCAAACGTCTGTTTGAAACATACGTTTGAGACACCGTCATGTCAAGCTCTCTGCTCGGGTGATGCCGCCACTGACGCCCAACCCCGGTCAATCGCCTCCTGATTGCCATCAAAAAAGGCTTTCTGTACCCGATCGTAGGCTTTTTCCGCCTCCAGCAGGTAGATCAGATAAAGCCGGACATACTCGCGGCGAGTCATGTTCCGGGCCAGGGTCCGGTGCTCCGACAAGGCCAGCAGCTCACTGAATCGCGACGAACGCAGGGCTGCGTTGAACTCCGCCATGCGGGCACACTGCCAGACCAGCCCCTCCTTTCCTTCCAGATGCTCGATATGCTTGCGGGCGTCCCGCAACAACCGCTGTCGCATCACGATGAGATCAAGGTAGGACGGGCGCGAGGTGTAGACTCGGCGAACGGCCGGCACCCCCAGCATGAGGATAATAGTGAACGCACCAAAGCCGCCACCAGCAATCCATGCCGGCACAAACCCTGTCAGCCCGCTGAGGAAAATCAGCGCAGCCACCAGCGCACCGAACAGCCAAAGATCCCGACTGCGCCTGGCTTTGGCGAGAGAGTAATTGTCGGGCCATCCCGACATGGCAAGGGTGTCAAAGTCCATCAGTAGTACGCGGTCGCACTGCTTCAGCATCAACCGCAGCTTCCTCTGCCGGGACTCCGCCAGGGCCTTTTCAATGGCTGCCGGCTCCTCCGAGGATTCTGTGGCGTCTGCCTGCCCTTCGTCGGCGCTTGTCGCTTCCATTGACCGCTTATCGGCCTCTGGCGCAGCCTCCGTCGCCCGATCGGTCGATGGGAAAGACTGTCCGGCCAGGCGGGCATCGCTCCCGGCTTCGGCAGGCACATTCGGAGCACCGGCCGCAGGCACAGGATCCGCCGCACGGCCCTGCCGCAACACCGGCTCTCCGGGTTTCTCCGCTGTCTGTCGTTTTTCTGCCATAGCCCCTGCCAACCAAATCCTTGCTTGTGGCCGGTCGAGACGGCCTTATGGTTATCCAATACCCGGGTATCGGCCACTTTACGATAACCTTGACCCCTTGGCATCGAGACACCAGGTCGCTATGCTTTGCCGGTATGTCGCCGGCCCGAAGCTGCCGGCCCCACAAAGAGGTTAGTTCATGTTCACTGGCATTGTTCAAGGCGTTGCCACCATTCGGGAAGTGTCCACGGCCCCCGGGCTGAACACTTACGCCATCCAGCTCCCGGCCGACCGGACTGAAGGCGTGACCATTGGCGCTTCCGTCTCGATTAACGGAGCCTGTCTGACCGTCACACGTCAGGAAGGCGACTTCCTGTACTTCGATGCCATGCAGGAAACCCTGAGGCTGACCACACTGGGAAAGCTGACCCGGGGCGACCGGGTGAACTTCGAACGGGCAGCGCGCATCGGTGATGAAATCGGCGGCCACCTGCTATCGGGCCACGTCCACACCACCGCGACCGTGGCATCCATTGAGCGGCCTGAGAACAACGTCACCATCGAGTTTGAAGTGCCGGAGGCCTGGGCAAGGTACATCTTTCCCAAGGGCTACATCGCCATCAACGGCGCCAGCCTGACCATTGGCGAGGTGGCCGGCAATCGCTTTAACGTCCACCTGATCCCGGAAACCCTGAGGGCCACCACATTTGGCGATATTCGGGAAGGTGATGTGGTTAATATCGAGATCGACAGCCAGACCCAGACCATTGTGGACACCCTCGACAGGCTGGGTTATGACCGCCCCGCTCCCAGGGACTGATGGCGGGCTGAAAACACCACGAATCTGGGATCGGCCTGCAACTGGGTAACCACAGGAAAATACCGCTTCAGGCTGCGGTGATAACCCAGGTGCCGGTTACCCACCATCAACAACTGCCCGCTTTTCGCCAGATGCCGGGCAGCCTGCTGAAATAATCGCAGCGCGATGTGATCGCCCACCACACCGCCCTCATGGAATGGCGGGTTGAGCAGGATCAGATCAAACGCTCCCGCGTCTTCCGGAACCCCGTCCCCATGACAGAAGCGGGCCTCCACATCCGGCGCCAACCTTTCAACATTGTGCCGCGCACTGGCGACGGCCTGACTGGACACATCACTGAACATCACGCTGAGCGCCGGCTGGGCGGCCAACGCCTCAAGCCCGAGAACGCCGTTGCCGCAGGCCAGGTCCAGCACCCTTGACCCGGGCGCCAGCTTCGCGGCTGCCTGGCGAACGTCCGGCAACAACAGCCGGGTACCGATATCCAGACGCTCCCGGGCAAATACGGCGGGAAGACCACTCACACTACCGCCCTCACCCAACGGGTAGCCTTTCCACTGCCCCTGCCAACCTTCCAGCCCCTGCTCGCCCGGCCCACAGATCACCACGCGGGCCTTCTTGCGGGCGGGGCAGACCTGCTTCGTCTGAACCAGGTCACTGAACACCTCGGCACTCCGGTCCGGCAGGTGTTTGATCATACCGCCGGCAATCAGGACGCCGTCGGGAGCCAGCACCTCGTTTGCCCAGCGCAGCAGCCAGCTCAAATAATCCAACTGCCGGGGAATCCGCATGACGATGACATCAAAAAGGCCTTCTGGCGGCGTCAGCCAGCTCTTCGGGGCTGCCACGCTGACCTCTCCGTTCAGGCGCCCGTTCAGGACCAGGGCCTCTGACAGACTGGCGCTGTCTGCCAATGATTCCGGTGCCAGGCTGCTGAGCCCCAGGGTGAGCGCACCGAACTGGTCATCCACCACCAGCACCCGCGAACCGACACCCTCCGGCATCCGGGCATACATCTGTTCCAGCAGCAACTCATCGGCAGCATCCCAGGCCCGGAGGCTGCGATCCGTGTTGCCAGGGCGTTTCAGGGTCAGAGCGCCTTTCGGCGTTTGCAGGGTGTCACTTGTCATTTCGGGCACCAAATCAGGCGGTTTTACAGAGCGGGACCATTCTAGGCTGATTATTCTAGAAATTAACCCTAAAGTGCCCTTCAAGTTGATTTGCAACCGATTCAGATGAGAGAGCCACTATGATCCGCGATTCCATCAAGAACCGCTTTGAGTCTGTCCAGGCAGCCGGCAAACGCGTTGAAGGCCAGTTGCGCCCGCAGCTCGACAAGGCATCCGCCGAATTGAAAAAGGTTCTGAGTAACATGGGCGCCGACGTATCCGAGCCCCGCAGCCTGTCTGACGTTGTCAGCCAGATTCGCAGCAAGAACCCGACGTTCCGCGAACTGACCCTGCGCCTGGATGTCGCCACCTACGACCTGCGCAAGAAACTGTGGTGGGACGCCAACATGATGACCGCCTACTTTACCGACAAGGCGGGCAAAACCTACGAGGCCGAGGTCAAGCCCAAGCTGACCGAAGCCCGCAACCGCGCCGAATCCGAAGCCCGCCGCCTGCTTGAACAGGTACGGGAGCTGACGCCGCGTCGCACCGCCCGCGAGCAGGACGACACCAGCCGGGAAGAATGATTTCAGGTTGTCTCCCTTTCTTTTGGAAACAGCCTTTTTGCCCCTCACCCCAGGGGCTTTTTTTCGTCTGCAGAAACGTTCCGCCGGTTACCGGCGCCTGGCGGAATACACGGTAAAACGCTTGTCGGATTGCAGTCGCGTCACCGGACCAATGCACTTGGCCATCAGCGCCTCATAGGGCAGAAAACTGTTGGCCACCAGCCTCAGCTCGCCCCCCGGCTGCAAGTGGACAGCGGCCTGCTGCAGAAAACGTTCAGTCATTGAAATGTCTGTCCGCACCCCGGCGTGAAACGGGGGGTTGGTCACTATGGCACGATACTTCCGGGTCACGCCCGCCAACCCGTCAGACGCCACAACGTCCCCAACGGCACGGGCATTGGCGTATGTCGCCTTCGCGCAGATCACCGCCTGGGACTGGACGTCTACCGCATCAACCGGGGAAGGTTCAACACCCTGCGCCCGCTGCCAGCACTGAATCCAGCTGCCAATAACACCGGCCCCGCAGGCAAAATCCAGTGCATGCCCGCGAGAAAGAGGTTGCTCTGCCAGGCTATGCAGTAACATCGCCGTGCCGTCATCCAGCTCCCCATCGCTGAAGATGCCAGGCAAGCCGGCCACATCCACTTTTATCCCTGCACATTCCACGGTGTGCCACTGCTTCCAGACCTCAAGGTCAAAGGCGGACACCGGCGTGAACGACTCAGCCAACCACACCTGACAATGACGGGCGCTATCCACCTTGGCGGCGTCGGGAGCAACCTCCTTCAGTTGCCGGACCGCCCCGGCAATCCCCTCGCGCTTCTCACCAATCAGGATCAGCCTGGCACCGTCGTCCGCCAGCCAACGCGCCAGCTCCAGCCGGAAGGTCAATTCCGCACGCGCCTTGGGCAGAAATATCACCACGGTATCGGCAGAAGCCGGTTGCAGGGCCCCATCGTCATAACCAAAGGCGGGGAGCCAGCCTTTCAGTACTGGAAACTGGGCAAATACTCCCGCGTGTTCGGTCATCGCCAGCCCACCGTCAGGTAAACGGGACAACAGGGCGGCATCGGAGAGCCCGATCAGGGCAAGGCGCCCACGGATCAGGTCGCGATTTCTGAGCAGGGCCTCATGGGCATTGGGTAATGCAGACATTGGTTTGGAATATCCCGAACTGGTTTACAGGCGGCATACTCTAACCGGATTCGGACCTGGAGTCTCGGTCCATCAAACTCCAGGCCGGGGAGCTATGAAAGGAATGCGCTTACTTGTACCGTGCCACGGTACCGACCCGCAGGGCGTCTTCCGGAGACATTCCCCAGTCTTCCCGTTGTGCGGGTGGACGGGGTTGCTCGCGCCTGTGGTTATGCTCGACAGAATCTTCTGCGCTCTTGCGCTGATTCAATGCATTCAGAGCTTTTTGCATCAATTCTCGCATGGCTCACCTCCTGACTGACAACGGTACAAGTGTACCGGAACCACAGGAGGCTATCTGTGATGACGACGGGGGTCAACAAGTGACCCTCATCACGATTTTTTGACGCAAATTGACAGCTTCTGAATTACTTTGCCTGGCGACTGGCACGTACCGGACGCAGAATCAGCTCATCCACGCTGTTCTGTTGCACGCCCTCAAGCTCCTGCTCACCGGAAATGGACAGCCCCATATCCCGTAACAAACCGTCAGCAACATCGTAGACAAATCCGTGGACCGTCAACGGCTGACCGCGACGCCAGGCCTCCTGCACAATGCTGTTCTGGCACACGTGCCCTACCTGCTCAACCACGTTGAGTTCACACAGGCGATCAACCCGATCCTGTTCGCTGGAGATCTCGTCGAGCACGGGTATGTATTTGTCCCGCACATCCTGAACATGACGCAGCCAGTTGCTGATCAGTCCGAAACCTTCGTTCAGCAAGGCCGCCCGGACACCACCGCAACCGTAATGCCCCACCACCAACACATGCTTGACCTTAAGCACGTCAATGGCGAACTGGAGTACAGACAGACAGTTGAAGTCGGTATGGACCACTACGTTCGCCACGTTCCGGTGAACAAACAGCTCTCCGGGCAGCAAATCGACAATCTGGTTGGCGGGCACGCGGCTGTCCGCGCAACCAATCCAGAGGTATTCAGGCGCCTGCTGATTCGCCAGGCGATTGAAAAACTCGGGGTCCCGCGCCTTTATGCCATCCGCCCAGGACTCGTTATTTTTCAGAAGATGATCCAGCTGCCCCATATACCTTTCTCCCGCTAGTGATTCAGATAACGGAATTGAACGGTAATCAGCGGATTAACGCAATACTCAGTTGGTCGCAGCATCGTCATCACCATGAGAACTGTGCATGGTCGCCTGGGCCAGATCCAGCAACTCCCGCAGGGCCACGGAGAACATGGCGTACTCAGGTTCGCGAACCCCCTTTAGCTCCGCCAGCATGGATTTCCAGCGACTGATCATGGTGGCATGCCGGGCCATCCAGTTGTCCACGCAAGCCGGCACTTCGCCGGGTTTGCCTGCGAGCTTGAGTACGCCGGTGGTCAGCGCCCGTTGCTGCCAGTCCAGGTCTTCGCGGAAGCTTTCCCGGGCCAGGGCCTGCCAGTGAGAGACCGGAACCAATGCCGCAATCGCATTGGCAAACCAGCTCAGATCCAGCTTTTCACCGAGGTCATAGTAAAGGTTGGCTACGGTCTTCAGGGGCATACCCGTTGCCTCGCGGGCTTCGATAATGCCCAAAGAGGAATACAGATAATTGGTGCCTGAAAGCACCGAAGCCAACTCTTTCGGCAACCCCGCTGCGGTCAGTTGGGTGAACCGCTTGTCCCAGTGAGCCCGCGCCTGCTCGCCCAGATAGTCGGGCAGATCGGCGGTAATTTTCCACACACTGTCAGCAAAGCGCTCCATATGGGTCTGGATGCTGAGTTCGGCACGACGATTCCGCAGCAGCCAGCGCACCGAACGACGGATCAACCGCATCAAATCGTTCATCAGCTCCATCTGCAGCGGCGCCGGAATATGGAAATCCAGGGATTCGATCTTGTCCCACCAAGTATCCAGCCGGAACACATCCCGGGCAATAATCCACGCCAGAGCGATGGAGGCAGAGTCCGCCCCCGTGGACTGCGACAGGCGCTCCACAAAGGTAATGCCCATGTGGTTGACCATGTCATTGGCGATCTGGGTGGCAATAATTTCCCGCCGTAACTGGTGCTCGCCCAGCTCCCGGGAGAACTTGCGGGTCAACGCCTGGGGAAACACCTTGTACATTTCACCCGCCAGCAACGGTTCATCGGGAAGCGTGCTGTCGATCAGCGCCTGTTTAAGATCGCCCTTTACGTAGGAGATCAGCACCGACAGCTCCGGGCGCGTCAGCCCCTTCTTGTCCAGCTTGCGCTCGGACAGGGTCTCGTCATCCGGCAGGAATTCCAGAGAACGGTTGAGTTTTCCCTCGCTTTCCATGGTGTTCATCAACCGGCGATATTCCTCCATCCGCGTGCTCGCCTCTTCATTGGCGATACTGATGGCCTGGGTCTGACGGTAGTTATTCTTCAGCACCAGAGCAGATACATCGTCGGTCATGTCCTCCAGCATGATGTTGCGCTGCTTGGAGGTGAGATCCCCCAGGGCCACAGCCCGGTTAAGCAGGATCTTCATGTTCACTTCATGGTCTGAGCAGTCAACGCCGCCGGAGTTGTCGATGAAATCGGTATTCAGGCGTCCGCCGTTAAGCGCAAACTCGATGCGGCCAAGCTGGGTCATCCCCAGGTTGCCGCCCTCGCCGACCACCTTGCAACGAAGCTCGGCACCATTGATGCGCAGGCCGTCATTGGCCTTGTCACCGACATCGCCGTGGGATTCGTTCCGGCCTTTCACGTAGGTGCCAATACCGCCAATCCACAACAGGTCCGCCTGGGCCTTCAGGATGTGAGTAATCAGCATATTCGGCGGCACCCGGTCCGACTTGATACCCAGCAGTTTCTTCATTTCCGGGCTGACCGGTATCGACTTGGCACTGCGACTGAAGACACCGCCACCCTTGGAAATCAGCTTGCTGTCGTAATCCGTCCAGGCGGAGCGGGGAAGCCCGAACAGCCGCTTGCGCTCCTTATAGCTCTTCTCGACATCCGGTGTCGGGTCGATAAAGATATGAACGTGATTGAAGGCAGCCACCAGGCGGGTCTTCTCGGAACACAGCAGCCCGTTACCGAACACGTCACCGCCCATGTCACCGATACCGATGGCGGTAAACTCATCGAGAGCCGGATTGATGCCGATCTCGCGGAAGTGTCGCTCAACGGACACCCAGGCACCCCGGGCGGTTATCCCCATTTTCTTGTGGTCATAGCCGTTACTGCCACCGGAGGCAAAGGCATCGCCCATCCAGAAACCGTATTCCGCCGACAGGCCATTGGCGATGTCGGAGAAGGTTGCGGTGCCCTTATCCGCCGCTACAACCAGATAGTGGTCGTCCTCATCGTGACGGATAACCCGCTCCGGCGGCTCAATGCCCGAATCCACCAGATTATCGGTGATGTCCAGCAGCCCCCGGATGAATGTTTTGTAGGCCCTGATACCCTCGGCCTGGAAGGCTTCCCTGTCCGCAGGATCGGGGAGGCGCTTGGCGACGAAACCGCCCTTGGCACCCACCGGCACAATCACCGCATTCTTCACCTGCTGGGCCTTCACCAGCCCGAGAATTTCTGTGCGGTAATCCTCGAACCGGTCTGACCAGCGCAGCCCGCCCCGGGCCACCTTGCCGCCGCGCAGATGCACACCCTCCACCCGGGGTGAATACACAAAGATCTCGAACATCGGCAGCGGAAGCGGCACGTCGGGGATCTGGGTCGGATCAAACTTCACACTGATGTAGGGTTTGTTGCTGCCCTGATCATCAAGCTGGAAGTAGTTGGTTCGCAGGGTCGCCTGCATCAACTCCAGGTACAGCCGCAGAACCCGGTCCTCGCTCAGGTTCTCGACCGCATCCAGCCCGGCGCTGAACTCGATCTCCAGCTTCTGTTGCGCTGCCCTGCTCTTGCCCTCGCTCTGGTAGCGATCCGGATTGAAGCGGACCTCGAAGAACTCCAGCAGTGCCTGGGCCAGATCCACGTGATTGACCAGGGTGTTGGAAATAAAGGTCTGACTGTTGGAGAAACGAATTTGCCTCATGTAACGGGCGTAAGTCCGTAACAGGGCAATCTGCCGCCAGCTCATGTAGGAAGACAGCAGTAACCGGTTAAAGGCATCGTTTTCCGCATCGCCATACCAGACCCGGCGGAACAGGTCCTCGAAAATCGGGCGAATACGGTGGATATCCACCACATTGCCACTGTACGCCTGGAGGGTGAAATCGTGGATCCACACGACCTTGCCGTTACGGTCGGTCACCTCGAAGGGATGTTCCCCGATCACCCGGAACCCCAGGTTGTCGAAAACAGGCATTACGTCCGACAGGGGCAACGGCTCATTCGCATAGAACAGCTTGAAATGAAGGGTATTCTCTTCCTCTTCCAGGGCGCGGTAGAAACTCATCGTGAGCTGGCCATCGGCGGCGCCGGTGATGTGCTCCAGGTCGATGGCGGCGCGCCGGGGGGAGAACATATCGGTATAGCTGGCCGGGAAGCCGCCGGAATATAACCGGTACAACTCGTTACCCTGCTCTTCGCCGTAGACTTCGTTGAGCGCCTCGGCCAGCCCGTCGCGCCAGGACTGGGCCAACTCAATCACCTTCTCGCGAATTTCGGCAATGGGCAGTTGGCGATTCTCAACCTGGGGCACGCGAATGGTGAACTGCACCCGCGCCAGCACAGACTCTGAAAAATGGGTGACAAACTCAATGTCTTCGGCTTCCAGCCGGTCCAGCAGAACCTGCTCTACCTTCAGGCGTAACTCGGTGTTGTAGATATCCCTCGGGAAGAACGCCAGGCAGGTCACGAACTGGCCGTACACATCTTCCCGCATGAACAGTTCGATGCGACGACGCTCCTGGATATAGAGGATATTCTTGGCAACAGTGAGCAATTCCTGGGGCTCAATCTGGAACAGCTCATCCCGTGGATAAAGGGTCAGGATCTGTTCCAGTTCCTTGCCAGCGTAGTCGTCCCGCAGAAAACCGGATTTTTTCATTACGGTCTGGAACTTGCGCCGCAGCAGCGGGATTTCATCCGGGCGTTCGTTGTAGGCGCGGGATGTATACAGGCCCAGGAAGCGCCGCTCACCAACCACTTCGCCCTTGCTGTTGAATTTTTTGACCGCGATGTAGTCCGGGTACGCCGGGCGATGAACCCGCGACCGCTGTGCTGATTTGGCAAAGATGAAAATGTCATCGCTACGGGTCATTTCGTGGCGTGTGCGTTGGGGCAGTTCGTTCAGCCGAACCTTGTCGGGGCGTTCGTTGTTGACCCGCAGAATCCCCAGTTCGGAATTCTCCACGCGACGGACCACCATGCCGCTTTTGTCTTTGGCGAAATCGTATTCGTCGTACCCCAGAAAGGTGAACCGGTCAGAGACCAGCCAGTTAAGGAATGCCCGAGCCTCCTCCTTGTCTTCGTCACTGATCCCGGCATTGGTGGCATCCAGTTCGGAGATAATTTCATTCACCTTGCCGGTCACCACCGGGAAATCCTCAACCGCAATTCTCACTTCATGAAGAATGGTCTGCAGGACATCTTCCAGCTCCTTGAGATCGGCCGGATCACTGTGGCGGTCAATTTCCAGAACGATGAATGCCTCGTACTCGGACCCCGCGCTCGATTTCTTGGTGGAGTGCAGTTTTTGGAGCTTGCCACCCTCATCGCGATCCACCCGCAGGATGGAATGCTGGATCGAGTGTGTGCCGATCTCCCGTTGATTGATGGCGATGCGAATAGAATCAATCAGGAACGGAATGTTCGGATGCAGGATAAAGATGACGGTATGGGTCGACTGCCAGCCATCGCTCTCCAGATCCGGGTTGAAAACCGATACCGGCGTCTTCTCGGTGCCACGTTTTTGCAGGAACTGCCAGGCTGCAAGGATGGCGCCGTAGGTATCCGAGAATCGTCGACTCACCAATTCTTCAAGGGGAATATGGGCGTAATGCTGCTTGGCAAATTCACTGATTTTCTTTGCTTCCGTCTTCGCGATTTTCTGAGCGAAAGCATCAGCCAGCTGTTCAAAAAACTGTTCCTTGCTGGCAACCGTCAGCGCATTCATAGTCGACCTCAGTAAGTGTGAATTAAACGTAATCAGGGTATTGTCACATAAGCATAGTCAAGCCCTTGATTTTTGCCGCCCAGATGCGAAAACTGCGGCAAATACTTAGGTAAAGAGCCTCCACACAGGAACAACCACTGCCCATGTCACTACAGCATACGTTTGGGGAACTCCGGTCTCAGTTAGCGAAAAGGATTATAGGCCAGGAAAAACTGGTGGACCGGCTGCTGATCGCCCTGCTCGCCGACGGACACCTGCTGGTCGAAGGCGCTCCCGGTCTGGCCAAGACCACTGCGATCAAGGCACTGGCCGATCATCTGGACGGAGATTTCCACCGCATCCAGTTCACGCCGGACCTGCTGCCATCGGATGTCACCGGCAGCGAAATCTATCGCGCCGAAACCGGCCAGTTTGAATTCCAGCACGGCCCCATCTTTCATAACCTGGTGCTTGCCGATGAAATCAACCGGGCGCCCGCCAAGGTGCAGTCGGCACTGCTGGAGGCCATGGGCGAACGACAGGTCAGCGTGGGCATGCGCACTTTCCCGCTTGATCCGCTATTCATGGTGATGGCGACCCAGAACCCAATCGAGCAGGAAGGCACCTATCCACTGCCGGAGGCGCAGCTGGACCGGTTCCTGATGCACGTGGTGATTGACTACCCCTCCGCCGATGCCGAAAGGGCTATCCTCCACCTGGCCCGGAACGATTACCGCCAGGGTCAGCCTACCGCCGCTGTTCGCCTGAGTGCGGATCAGGTGTTCCAGGCACGGTGTGAAATTGCGGATATCTATATGGCGGAACCGGTCGAGCAATACCTGCTGGCACTGGTACTGGCAACCCGTGACCCACAAGGCCTGGACCCGGAACTGGCCCGCTGGACCGCCTTCGGCGCCAGCCCCAGGGGTACCATCGCCCTGGACCGCTGCGCCCGTTCCCTGGCATGGCTGGAAGGCCGTGATTATGTCAGCCCGGACGATGTCCGCAACATTGCGTTTGATGTGCTCCGTCACCGCATCCTGCTGACGTTCGAAGCCGAGGCCGAAGGCATGACCGCCGATGCAGTGATCCAGAGACTGATCGATCATGTCCCTGTCACCGCCTGATCAAAACCGATGATGCAAACGCAAGACGCCATCCATATCGACCTTTCCGGTCTGATCCGTCTCCAGGCCGATGCCCGTGCCCTGAAGCTCCCGTCTGCCCGCCCCGTGCGCAGCAAGCAGGCGGGCCTTCAACGGTCCCCCATGCGCGGCAGGGGCATGGCGTTTGCCGAGGTCCGGCAATACCAGCCGGGAGACGATATTCGCAGTATTGACTGGCGGGTGACCGCACGGCGCCAGTCGCCACACACCAAGCTTTACGAGGAGGAACGGGAACGCCCCGTCCTGCTGTTATGCGACCTGGGCCCGAGCCTGTTCTTTGCCAGCACCGGCGCCTATAAACAGGTGCGCTGCGCCCAGCTTGCCGGCATCCTGTCATGGCTGGCGCTGTGGTCCGGCGATCAGGTGGGCGGCATCGTCTTCAACGGCAGGGAACTGACCGTACTACGTCCTGCCCGCCGCAAGAAATCAGTACTCCAGTTGCTCGACACCCTGGCCAGGCAGCAGAAAACGCCGGAAACCAGGCAAAGTCCCGATCTCCAGGTGTCATCACTGACAGCCAATCTCGACACCGCCCTGCGGGAAGCCCGCCGTGTCGCCCATACCGGTAGCCGCATCTTCGTGCTCAGTGACTTCCTCACCATCAGTGCCGAAACTTCCCGGCTGCTTGGCGCCCTGGCCAGACACAACACCGTCAGCGCGCTACGCATTGCGGATCCCCTGGAACTTCACTTGCCGGAAAGCGGGCGGTTTGCGGTTGCCGGTGACGATGGCCCGGTTTGGTTCGATGCCGACAACCCACGTTTCCAGCAGGCCTGGCACGACAAAGTGGCACACCATGAAACACAACTGGCGGACTGCTTCCGTACCTCCGGCGTGACTCCGGCCACAGTGATGACCGGCGAAGAACCTGCAGTAATCCTGCAATCCTTGCTGGGTCCGCGAGGGAGGATCGGTTGATGGAACAGGATCCGCTAAGCCAGCTCCGTGACATACATCTGCCGGAAACCGGCGGCATCTGGCCGCCTGCACCGGGTTGGTGGGCATTGCTGGCACTTGGTCTGCTGCTGGTGATCGCAGGATTGCTGCTCGTCCGTCGCAAGCGCAGAAAGAACCGCTGGCTCAGGGTTGCCCGTCGGGAACTTGACCAGCTCGCCAGTCACGCAGCACGGGAACCGCAGTGGTTTGCGCAGCTCAATACATTGTTGAAGCAGTGTGCCCGGGAACGGTATCCCGCCGAACGTCCTGAAGCGATGAGTGGGCAGCGGTGGGCTGACTTCCTGATCCGTACCAGTCCGGAAGAACGTGCTTCAGCTCGCCCCGTTGTGGATGCCATGATTAACAGCAGCTGGCAGCCGGTAGCGGACGCCGAGCCGGATCAGGCGCTGGCGTTCGCACAAGCCTGGCTGGAGGGTCAGAAATGCTGAATCTCGCCTATCCCTGGGTACTGATACTGGTGCTGGCGCCTTTGCTGGTGAAGCTTACAAGGCGCACCGAGCAGTCTGTCGATGCGCCGGTGTTTCCGGTGGGTCACTGGCTGTCCGAGCTTCCCGGAGTCAGCCGCAGCGGGAACCGGCTGCCCTGGTGGCAGGCTGCGATGTTACTGGTCATGTGGCTGTTGCTGGTGATCGCGGCCGCAAGACCACAGCACGTGGGCGAACCGGTTCAGTTGCCGGTCAGCGGTCGCGACCTGTTACTGGCGGTGGATATCTCACCCAGCATGGACGAACAGGACATGATCATTCAGGGGCGGGGCATCAACCGCCTGCAGGCCGTCAAACGGGTCGTTGACGATTTCATCCAGCGCCGTGAAGGGGACCGCCTCGGGCTGTTGCTGTTCGGCACCGAGCCCTACATCCAGGCCCCGCTGACGTTTGACCTGGCCACTGTCCGAACGCTGCTGCACGAATCCGGTATCGGTATGGCCGGACGCGCTACAGCCATTGGCGATGCCATCGGCCTGGCCGTCAAGCGCCTGAGAGACCGCCCCCAGGAACAACGAGTGGTAATACTGTTAACCGACGGCGCCAACACCGCCGGTGAGATCACCCCGGACAAGGCCACCGAAATCGCTAAGGCGACCGGTGTGCGTATCTACACCATCGGCATCGGGGCCGAATCAATGGTGCAACGCGGTCTGCTCGGATCGAGGCAGGTGAACCCCTCTCGCGACCTGGATGAGGCCCTGCTGGAGCGCATGGCGGAACAGACAGGCGGTGAGTACTTCCGTGCCCGCAGCCTGCCGGAACTGGAACTGATCTACGAGAACATCGACCAGCTTGAACCCATCGAGCTGGAGGGCAAACACTATCGCCCGGTCACCGACCTGTATGTCTGGCCCGCTGCAGCAGCGGTTCTGCTGTGGTTGCTGCTGCAACTGGTTAAACTGGCCCGGGCCACCGGCCGACGACGCTCATCCGGTGGTGAACGCCCCGACGGCATAGCGCAGAGGTCTCCCCATGGCTGATTTCCATTTCCTGCGCCCATTGTGGCTACTGCTGATCCTGGCAATACCGCTCTTGCCCCTGCTCTACCGCAAGGCACGCCAGAGCGACAGCGGTTGGTCGCGTGTTATTCCCGAACCAATGCTACGCCCGCTCATCAGCCGGTTTGGTCAATCAGGCTCGCGGACACGCTCCCCTGTATTGGCTGCCGCGGCGGCACTGCTGATTCTCTCCATCGCCCTGGCCGGACCGGCCTGGCGACAGGCGCCGACACCACTGCAGCAACAGAACGACAGCCTGGTAATCGTACTGGATCTGTCCCTCTCCATGCTCTCGACCGACGTGGAGCCGGACCGGCTGACACTGGCCAAACGTAAAATTCGCGATATTCTCAGGCAACGGGAAGGCAGCCTTACCGCTCTGGTGGTCTATGCCGCCGATGCCCACGCCGTCAGCCCTCTGACCGATGACCGGAGAACCATCACCGGTATGTTGGAGATACTGGACCCGGTGATCATGCCGGCGGCGGGCAATCGCGCCGATCTTGGCATTGCCAGGGGCCTGGAACTGCTGAAACAGGGGGCCCCGGGCAAAGGCCGGATGCTGCTGATTACCGACAATGTCCGTGATGACTACCAGGATCGAATTACCCAACAACTCCAGGGCAGCCGTTTTGCCCTCAACACCCTCGTCGTCGGCACAGCGGAAGGCGGCCCGATTCCACTGCCCAAAAGGGGATTCATCCGGGATAATGGCGACATTGTGATCACCAAAGCGAGCCCGTCGGCATTACAGCACCTGGCCCAAAGCAATGGCGGTAGCAGTCATCAACTGACCATCGACGATACCGATATCAGCAACCTGGGCTTGCTGGCCGAGGATGCCGAAGACTGGCGGGAGAGTGAACGGGACCTGACAGTGAATCGCTGGCAGGATGATGGGTACTGGCTGCTCTGGCTGGCGCTGCCCCTGATACTCATTGGCTGGCGTCGCGGAGCCGTGGCCGTCGCGCTGCTTGCAATCCTTCCGCTGACGCCCCGGCCAGCCCTTGCCCTGGAATGGTCCGAACTGTGGTCGCGGGAGGACCAGCGGGCTCCGGAAATGATTGCCACGGATCCCGAATCGGCAGCCCGGCGGCTGGAGGACCCGCAATGGCGGGGCTCCGCCCAATACCGTGCCGGCGACTATGACGCTGCAGTGGATTCCTTTGCCACCAACGACAGTCCCCGGGCCCATTACAACCGGGGCAATGCGCTGGCCAGGTCCGGCAAACTCGAGGAAGCGATCAGTGCTTACGATCAGGCGCTGACGGCCCGGCCAGACATGGAGGACGCCCGCTTCAACCGCGACATCGTTCGCCAAATGCTGGAGCAACAACAGCAGCAAAATGATTCCGGAGAAGGCAACGATTCTGATCAGCAGAACAATGAGCAACAGGATCAACAGCAACAGCAGGAATCCAATGGCGGCGGCTCCGGCGAGCAAAGCGAGGACAATCAGCAGGGTGACCAATCCGGGGACCAGCAGCAGAACAGCGAACAGCGCCAGCAGAGCGAACAGAGCGGTAATCAGGACCAGGAGCCGTCCTCGCCACAAGACCAGCAACAACAGGGTAGCGGTCAAGCGGACGGCTCGAATGAAACTGCCGAACAAAGCCGGCAGGCGCCAGCGGAACTCTCCGAGGAACCGCTGACCCAGGGACAGGAGCAATGGTTGAGACGAATACCCGATGACCCCGGCGGGCTCCTGAAACGAAAATTTCTCCAGCAATACCAGCAACGAGATACCCAACCCGATGAGGGCGACACCCCATGGTAAGACGGCATGCGATCCCCTTTATTCTGATCACCATACTGCTCGCACTGGCCGGCCCAGCCAGCGCCGACAGTGACTTGACGGTGGAACCAGACCGCACCCGGCTTTACGAGGGCGAAGTGCTGACACTGACCGTCAGGGGCAGCATGAAGATTGATGTAAACCTTGGCAATCTGTTTGACCTGGATGTCTCCAGCCTGCCCTCACCGGATATAGACAAGGTGGAAGAAAACTTCGACATTGTCGGCCGCAACCAGCGCTACAGTATTCGCACCGTGAATAGCGAAATGGTGGGCGAAATCACCTGGACCTACCAGTTGGCTCCGAAAAAAACCGGACAGCTGACCATTCCCGCACTCACCTTTCAGGATGCCCAGTCCGATCCTGTTGATATCAACGTTATCAGCGGAACGTCGCCCGATGAGCAATCCGAGCCTCGGGACAGCTTCATCGAACTGTCAGCCGACAAGGACGAAGTGTATGTGCAGGAACAGCTGGTCCTGACCATAAAACTGTTTTTCAGTGGCAATCTCATTCGCGGCGAACTGTCGGAGCCGGAGCATCCAGACGCCATTATCGAAAACCTGGGTAAGCAGAGGGAATACAGTCGTTACCGCAACGGCGTCCGTTTTCGCGTGGTTGAGAGGCGATACGCCATTTACCCGCAAAAGACCGGGGAATTGAGCCTCGATGCCATCCGTTTCGAGGGCCGTGCCCGTACGCCCGAGGGGCAACTGAAATTCCTCCGAGACAGCGAAAAGCTGTTCGACATCCCCGTCAAAGCCATTCCGGCCGATTTCAGCGGTGATACCTGGCTTCCGGCCAGTCAACTGGAGCTTTCGGAATCCGGCCTGCCGAAAGAGCAGACTCTTGCCACCGGTCAAAACCTGACCCGGACGCTGGTACTGGAAGCCCATGGCTTGCCTTCCGAGACCTTGCCGCCGTTCCCCGAACAGGCCATTCCCGGCATTCGCACCTACCCGGAGCGGCCTGCACGCGCTGCGGACAGCGACCGGGATGGCATAACATCCAGCCTGACACAGACCACCGCACTGGTCCCGGTTCAGGACGGTGATCTGGTGTTACCGGAAATCCGGATTCCGTGGTGGGACACCGAAGCTGACGAAGAGAAAATCGCCGTTATTCCCGCCCGGACCCTGTCAGTCAGTGCCCCTCCCGGACAGGCTTCCACATCCGCTCGGGACTCAGAAGATCCGACGCAGGGGGAGAACGCCGCAAGCAGGCGCGAGGCGGATGAGGACAGCGAGCCTGCGCCCACTTCCCTGTTCTGGCCAATTCTCAGCCTGATACTGGCCATCGGCTGGCTGGTGACCGCACTCGCTTGGTGGAAGAACCGCGGGAAACGACAGCCTGCTACATCGGCGCATCCTTCTGTCGATCACGAGGAAAAGGCGCTGTTCCGGGAGCTTTGCCAGGCTGCGGATGCAGGAGCCGCGCGAACGCTTGAACTGCTACCCAGATGGGCCTGCCGCTGTTTCCAGGACCAGCAGTTTGACAGCGCTGCCGATGTCGTTCGCTTTGCAGCGGACGACACGCTGACCCAGGAACTGGAAGTGCTACAGCGGCGGCTGTTCGGCAGGCATCGTGGTAATGTGGAATGGGACGGCAAGCCTTTGATAGCCGCCCTGAAGAAACTGCGGGGGAAGTACGCCAACCACCCGGAAAAAAAACAAGATCTGCCTCCCCTGTACCCGGCAGGACTGATCAGTCAGTGACAGAAAAGGCCCTGGATGGGGCCTTTTTCAGTTCCGCAGCTGATGATCAATCACCAGGGTCGCAGCCACCCCTTCATCATCAGTCACGGCCACCGGATCATTCAGCTCACCCTGCCAGTCTCCGGCCTGGGGCATGGCGTTGCCGGAACGGGACAGGCGCGCAACCAGCAGAACTTCGGAAGCCCCGGAGAGCCGGTTGTCCGGTGACATGGCATTGCCATCATCCAGACGGACCTCCGCCGGCAGGTCGCGGGCACTCAGCCGTGCCACTGCCAGCGGCGCCGAACCCTGGCTACCCGCCTTGCGGGCGAAAACGAACAAGGTGGTATCGTCCGGGATTTCTCCCGCAAAGGCCTCCGACAGCTCGATCCGGACGGTCACCCCCGGTCCGGACAAGGCGTCTGCGGCGGTATGCGGGGCGTCACGCCCGAGACGTTCATAGGCTTCGTTAATACCCTGGCGAATCGAGCCAAGCTGGGGGTGATCAGGCGCCGCCTCAACAATACGCTCCCAATAGCGGATGGCATCTTCATAGTTTTCCTGGCTGAAGGAGGATATGCCCAATAACCCAAGGGAATTCACCTCATCGGGATTCAGCGCGCGCGCTTTTTCGATCGCCCGTGTGACATCGGGGTCCAATGCCCCCTGACTCCTGAAGAACAGCGCCTGGGCCGACAACCCCCAGGCCGTGGCTTCCGCCCGGTCATCGTCTTCAACCTGTTCGGCCAAACGTTCAAATGCCCATGCGGCATCCTCAAACTGTTCCAGGCGCATGTAACTGCGACCCAGCATGGCCCAGCCTTCGGTGTTCTCCGGTTTGGCTTCCAGCCGTTCCCGCAACTGGGCCGTCAGCCGCGTCATCTGTTCGACGCGGTCGCCATCCGATGCCATCATTTCCTGCATCGCCAGGTATTGTTTCAGGTCGTCCATCGCACCCCATTTCTGGTAAAGGAAAATCGCCGCCGCTGGCACCAGCAAGAGACAGACAAAGGCAATCACCAACGAGCTGCGACGGCCACGTCCGGCCACCGCAGGTCTGGTCACCGTCTTGTCGGCATCGGGCACATCGTCAAGCATGCTGCCCGCCAGCTCCTCTTTCAGTTGTTGATAGTTTTCCTGATCGAGATTGCCGGCCTGGTACTCGTTCTCCAGTTCCGCCATGCGCGAGCGATACGCCATCAGGTTCTGATTACGGAGATCAGTCTGCTGCCGTTTGTCGGTCCGGTGGGAAAACAGTGGCCAGACAACAAAGGCCAGGGCCAGAACAATGAGCGCTGCGGCGATAATCCAGAAAGTATCGGTCATATGAAGATCGTGAAGTTTCCGTGGGGAGTTGGGTAGTCAGTTCAGCTGCGGGTATCCCGGTCATCGTCGGATAGCAACCGGTCCACACGAGCCTTTTCTTCCGCGGTCAGCGGCGGTTGCTGGCTGTTGCGTCGGCGGGAGCGAATCACGATGCCGGCAACCACCAGTAAACCACCTCCCACTGCGATGGCGGGTGTTGCCCACAGCAATAGAGTGCGGCGATCTACTTCGGGTTTGTAGCGGACGAATTCGCCGAAGCGGTCCACCAGTGCGTTGACGATCTCCTCGTTGCTGGCTCCTTCCCGCATCATCCGGTAGACCCTGTCACGCATGTCTTTGGAAATGGGAGCATTGGAATCAGCAATATTCTGATTCTGACATTTTGGGCATCGCAGCTCGGCAATCAGATCCCGGTAGCGTTGCTCTTCCTGGAGTGAGTCGAAACCATGCACGTTGGCTTGGTCCGCCACTACCTGAAACGAGAACAGTGCAGCGAGCAGGATCAGGACCAGTCGTGCCATCAGGTGTCCTCCCGGTAACGCTTCACCAGGGGCTCGAGGTCTTCCTGCCAGACTTTCTCATTGACCACCCCCACGTGCCGATAGCGAACCACGCCCTCGGCGTCGATGACGTAGGTTTCCGGAGCGCCGTATACCCCGAGGTCGAAGCCCAGGGTGCCTTTGGGGTCGTAGATAGTCAGGGCGTAAGGATTCCCCAGACGGTCAAGCCAATCCAGTGCATCCTCACGATTGTCCTTATAGTTCAGGCCAATAATGTGTATGCCTTTCTCTTCGGCAAGCCACACCAGGTCGTCGTGCTCGTCGCGGCAGGCCGGACACCAGGTACCCCAGACGTTCAGCAGTGAGACCTGCCCCCTGAAAACTTCCGCATCCAGCTGTTTGTCGGCCTCGGCAAGGTCGGACAGCGTGAAGGCCGGAACCGGCTTCCCGATCAATGCCGAATCCAGGTGCGTGGGATCCTTGCCAATCCCGGCAAACAGCACAACGCCCAGGACGATTACCAGGACGAGTGGCAGGAACAACAATACCCGCTTCATGACAGCACCTCTGCGACACCGCGATCACCCTGACGGCCCGTTTCCCCCGAATCCCGTTTTTCAGCGACCCGCTCACGGATACGGTACCGCCGATCAGCAATCGCCAGGAAACCGCCGGCGGCCATGAACAGCGCTCCCAGCCACAACCAACGCACCAGCGGTTTGTACTGCAGGCGGATGGCCCAGGCCTCGTCACTGATGCGCTCACCTATAGCCACAAAGACATCCCGGAACAGTCCGGCGTCGATATCGGCTTCGGTCATGACATTGCGCTGAACCTGATACTGCCGTTTCTCCGGGTGCAACGTTGCCACATGCCGGCCATCCTGTGTGACCTCAAACGAGCCGTACTGGGCCGCGAAATTCTGGCCCCGGCGTTCGCCAATTTCGGTGAAGAGAACCTGGTAGTCCCCGACCATCGCAGTGTCACCGGGTGTCATTCGCACGTCCCGCTCGACGCCATAGTTCGACACCACGGTTGCCCCGGCCATGGTAATAGCCAGCCCGAGGTGCCCCAGAACCATGCCGTAGTAGCTTCTGGATTGCCTCTTGAGGCCGTGCAGCCGCCCCTTCTTCGAGGAAGACTTGTCCCAGAGGTCCCAGGCGGTAGCCATAGTGACCCATATAGCCACGAAACAGCCGGCAAAGGCCCAGGGCCTGAACCCGCCATAGACCACCATGACCGCCGCCGTTGCCACAATGCTGACCGCCAGTGGCCAGAGCAGTTTGCGGCCAAGCCAGCCGCCGTCGGTTTTCTTCCAGCGAGAGAAAATACCCGCACCCAACAGCAGCCCTGCGGCCAGGGCCAGCGGGCTGAAGGTCAGGCTGAAGAAGGGCTCGCCTATCGACAGGCGTCCCATGTCCAGATAGTCCAGAACCAGCGGGTACAGCGTGCCGATCATGACCAGCAGTGTGGCTGACACCAGCAACACATTGTTGAGAAGCAGGAAGATCTCCCGGGACAGGGAGCCATAACGCGACCGTACATGCACCACCGGCGCCCGCACCGCGTACAGGGTCAGGCTGGAAATGATGGTGATGGCCAACAGCGCCAGCAGGAAAGTACCCCGCTCCGGATCGGAGGCAAATGCGTGTACGGACGTCAGCACGCCGGAACGCACCAGGAATGTTCCCAGCAGACTGAGGGAGAAGGTGACAATGGCCAGCAGCACGGTCCAGCTCTTGAAGACGCCCCGTTTCTCGGTCACCGCAAGGCTATGCATCAATGCGGTGCCGGACAACCATGGTAACAGGGAGGCGTTTTCAACCGGATCCCAGAACCACCAGCCGCCCCAGCCAAGCTCGTAGTAGGCCCACCAGCTGCCAAGAGCGATGCCCAGCGACAGGAACGACCAGGCGACCGTGGTCCATGGGCGGGACCACCGGGCCCACGCCGCATCAAGGCGGCCATTGATAAGAGCGGCGATAGCAAACGCAAACGCCACGGAGAAACCCACATACCCCATGTACAGCATGGGCGGATGAATAATCAGGCCAAAGTCCTGCAGCAGCGGGTTCAGGTCGGCACCGTCCGCCGGCACGTTTGGCAGCATGCGGTCAAAGGGATTTGATGTGACGATGATAAACAACAGGAAACCCACGCAGATGATGCCCATGACCGACAATACCTGGGCGATCATCACCGACGGCAGACGGCGACTGAATATGGCCACCGCCAGAGTCCAGCCTGCCAGCATCAGGATCCAGAGCAGCAGCGACCCCTCATGGCCGCCCCACACCGCACTGAACTTGTAGTACCAGGGCAGCATGCTGTTGCTGTTATTGGCAACGTAGGCGACCGAGAAATCATCGGTCACGAAGGCGTGGGTCAGAATCGCAAAGGCAATGGCGATGAACACGAACAGTCCGGCGGACAACGGGCGCGCAAACGCCTGCAGGGTGTCACGACCGGTCACCGAGCCCACCAGTGGGACCACGGAAAGGAGCACTGCAAGCAACAGCGCGAGTATCAGTGCAAACTGTCCGAGTTCCGGATACATCAGACCTCTCCAAACATCAAAAATTTATTGTCGTGACGCGCGCTCAAGGGCCTCGGCCACTTCCGGCGGCATGTAATTCTCATCGTGCTTGGCCAGTACCTGGTCGGCCACAAAACGGCCATTCTCATTCAGCCGCCCCATGGCTACCACGCCCTGCCCTTCTGCGAACAGATCCGGCAGGATGCCGGTGTACTCGACCAGCACCGAGGAATTGAAGTCGGTGACCTTGAATTCCACCTTCAGGCTTTCCGTATCCCGCAGCACCGATCCTTCCTCGACCATGCCTCCGGCGCGAATCCTGACGTCCACCGGGGCATCGCCCGCGGCAATCTGGCTGGGATCGTAGAACAGGTTAATATTCTGGCGCAGGGCATACGTCGTAAGCCCAACGGCAACGGCAATCCCTGCCAGCAGGAAGAGAACTATCGTCAGTCGTTTTTTTCGGGTCGGGTGCATCGTTTTTTCTGCCATTCAATCTTGAGAAACGTTCACACGTGTAAAACTGGCGGCCCGGGCTCTTTGGTCCGCAGCCATGTTGCCGGCAGGCGCCCGGGCCAACTCACGCCGCTGGGCTGCCATAACCTGGCGGCGCTGGCGAAGCGACCAGTAGACCAACCCGCCCAGCAGCAGGAAGAAAACGCCATAACAGGTCCAGACATAAGAGCCATGCCCTTCCATGGCAATAAACGAAGTCAGGGAATCAAACGCCATGCCGTCAGCTCCTTCCCGCCTGCACCAGCTCTTTAACCCAGCGGGTGCGGCGTTCACGAATCAGAATTTCCGTCTGCATACGCAAGCACGCAAACCAGCCAAAAACCAGATAGAGCCCCAGTACGGATAATAACAGGGGCACCCACATTTCCGCGGGCATGGAGGGTTTCTCCGTGAGCTTGAAAGTGGCGGGCTGATGCAGGGTATTCCACCACTCCACGGAATACTTGATGATAGGTATATTCACCACCCCGACCAGCACCAGCACAGCAACCGCCCGCGCCGAGGATTTCTCATCGGAAATGGCCGCGCCAAGGGCAATCACGCCAAAATACAGAAACAGCAGAATCAGCATGGACGTAAGCCGGGCGTCCCATATCCACCAGGTTCCCCAGGTGGGCTTGCCCCATACCGCACCGGTAAACAGCGCGAGGAAGGTTAACACCGCACCCACCGGAGCCACCGACTTGACGAAAACATCCGCCAGCTTCATACGCCAGACCAGGGTAACCACCGCCGCCACCGCCATCATGATATAAACAGACTGGGCCAGGAATGCCGACGGCACGTGAATAAAGATGATCCGGTAACTGTTGCCCTGAAGGTAATCCTGCGGAGCAAACGCCAGCCCCCAAATCAGGCCGGCAGACAACAGTGCCACCCCGCCCCACAACAGCCAGGGCATCAGCCGGTTGGCAATGCCGAAGAACCATTTCGGCGACCCCAGCTTGTGAAAGATTTGCCACATCAGGTGTTACCTTCTACCTATTAACTGTTAGACAAACTGATACGCAGGGCCGCAGCCGATGCGAAGGGCGCCAGCGTCACCGCCAATGCCAGGAACGCCCCCATCAACGCCATATAGCCACCCACTGGGGCGCCATCCGCCGCCGCAGCCACGGTGCCCGTGCCAAAAATCAGCACGGGAATGTACAGCGGAATGATCAGCAGAGACAAGAGTACCCCCGCCGACCGAAGCCCCAGGGTCAGTGCCGCGCCGATAGCGCCGATCAGACTGAGAACCGGCGTTCCGATCAGCAGCGTTAGACACAAAACCGCGATAGAGTTCCCTTCAAGATGCACCATGACCCCCAAAAGCGGTGCCAGCAACACCAGTGGCAGCCCGGTCAGTACCCAGTGGGCGACAACTTTGGCCAGCACCAGAAGGAACAGGGGCTGGGGCTGCAACACCAGTTGTTCGAGGGTGCCGTCATCAAAATCGTGCCGGAACAGATGATCAAGGGAGAGCAACACCGACAGCAACGCCGCTACCCACAGGATACCGCTCCCCGCCTGCTGCAGAAATGACACTTCCGGGCTAACACCAAGGGGGAATAAAGTCACCACCATGACGAAGAACAGCAACGGGTTGAGCAGATCCTGCCGTTGCCGGAACGCCGACTTGAGGTCACGCAGGAACACCGCCTTCATGGCGTGACCGGTGCCAACCGCTTCGGTAACCGGTCGCCATCCGCCCCGGGAATCAGACGTCATCGCTGCTGCCTCCCAGGGTGATACGCTGCATCGATGGCAGCTGCAGGTCATGGTGAGTGGTCACCACAATGGCGCCACCATCCCGGGCTCGTTGCACCAGCAGGGATTCCAGGGCGGTCACGCCGTCAATATCGATTGCGGTAAACACTTCGTCCAGAATCCACAGGGGCTCGTCGGCAATCAGCAGGCGCGCCAGCGCCACCCGTCGCTGCTGTCCGGCCGACAGGCGCCGGCAGGGTACGTCTTCAAAACCGGCCAGGCCAGTGCCGGCCAGCGCCTGTCCGAGCATGCTGTCACTGACCTTTTTCCTGCCGGCCATCAGCGCACGCAGATTCTCCATGGGTGTCAGCAGCGGTTTGATGCCGGGGCGATGGCCAATGTACAGCATGTTACGCACGAATTCTTCGCGAGTTCGGGACCGGGGTTGTCCCCGCCAGAGCAAGTCACCAGACCAGCCATCATTCAGGCCGGCCAGAATTCTGAGCAAGGTGGTCTTGCCGGAACCGTTGGGGCCCTCGACACGGGTCAGAGTACCGGGCAGTATGGAGAAAGAAAGTTCCCGGAACAGCATCCGGTCGTCGCGCTCACACTGCAGATTGACAGCCTGTAGTAACGGCTCAGACATCAGGGCCCCAGATCTGGAACAACGCGGTGGATACAACCGGCGTTGTGGACATTCAATTCTGCCTCCGTTCAGGTGTCGCGAATCAGGAAGGGGCAGAGATTTCAGACAGGCAATAGTTACCAGCGCGGCGTATTATAACGAAACCGTGACACGATTACTCTTGTCGAGAATCAAAACAGCACCGATGAAATTACCAAACGGTAACCCGACACCGCCGCCGTCCGGCGAACAAACCAGACCGCCCGCAGGTGGGGCCACCAGGGGAGCGCAACCTCAGGACTCCGGGGCCGTATCGGCGCGTCAGCAACTGGACCTGTTACAACTCACCAACCGGGAAAGCGTACTGGCCCGGGTCGCGGAAGTCATCAGTCGTCAACAGGATGCCGGGCAGCAATTGCTGCTGGAAGTCCGTGGCCGCAGCCTGACCGTGCAGGCCGCCATCGGCGAGACCTCCCTGGAACCCGGAGACTGGGTCAAAATCATGCGCGCCGGCAATGAGTTGCAATTGATGGGCAAGCTCGCTCCGGCCCAGGAAGCCGGTATCGCCCGTGCACTCGCCCAGCGGCTGCCATGGCAACAGAGTATCGACGGCGGGCTGGCGAAGGTTCTTTCCAGCCTGACCCAGGGTATCCGGCCAGAGACGGGCGGAACCACCCCGCCCTCCGCGCGACAGCCGCAACCACTGCCCCTACCGGTGCGACAGGTTATCGAGCAATTGGTGAACCGACTCCCTGCCAGTACCGGACTGGCCTCTCCAGGCAATGCAAACGAGACAGGGCAGCAGATACGCCAGTGGATTGCCGAAAGCGGGCTGTTTGCCGAGGCCCGGCTCGCCCAGAGTCGGGAGACCGCCCTACCCGACCTCAAACTGGCACTGGGCCGGATTGTGACAGCACTGCTCAGCCACCAGGGCAGCGGTCCGGAACACTTCAACCGCCTGACCCCGCTGGCGACTCCCGAACTGGTCCAGGCCCCCCTGCAGTTCCCCAACACGTTATCGCCTCCGGCGCCACAGGGTTCTGCGGAACCACCCACGGTGGGGCAGATGCTGCGACTGCTCGCCGGCATGCTCAACCGGATCACCGTCAACCAGCTTCACAGCCAGGTGCTATCGACGCGCACCACAGCAGACACGCCGGCACCGGTGTCCACTCTGTTACTGGAGCTGCCCTGGGTGACGCCGCAGAGTGAGCCGAGGATTGCGCAGCTGAGAATTGAGCACGAACAGCCAGACAATGAACACACAGGCGGGAAACGTGCCGGTGTCGCGGAATGGCGACTGTCCCTGGCCATGGATCTTGACGAGGCCGGCCCGGTGCATTTTGACGTGGCCCTGCGCCAGGAGCAGGTGTCTGCCCGCGTCTGGGCGGAAAAGCAACGCACCCTGCAACAGGTTCAACAGGACCTGCCAACCCTGCGGCAGAGCCTGTCGGAACTGGGGCTGGAGGTAACGGATCTGGAATGCCGCAGGGGCAGCCCCCGGGGAGCAACCACACGACTGGAACACCGACTGGTGGACACCAAGGCATGAGCAAAACGGATCAGCAGCAATCCAGCGCCGCGGTGGCGCTGAAATACGATGGCAAGTGCGCGCCGACCATTGCCGCCACGGGCACTCACGAACTGGCGGAGGAAATCGTCCGGATCGCCCGGGAACACAACGTCCCTCTCTACGAGAATCCGGAACTGGCCAGTGTCCTGGCGCGACTGGAACTGAACGAGGAAATTCCGGAAACCCTGTACCAGATCATCGCGGAAATCCTGGCGTTTGCCTTCAACCTCCAGGGTAAGACACCGGCGGACGCCGGCAGGACCACCCCGGAGAGCGAGTAACTCCCGACGAATCCCGGCTTAAGCCGCCTCACGCTTCCTGAGCGCAGAGACCAGCTCCGCTTCGGGCCGGGAGATGCCACAGGTGTTCATCAGGTCGTCGATATCCGCCCCCAGGTCAACCAGCCTTGAGGCCTCATCGTAGGAAATTCGCAGGGGATCGTTCTGGCGCATTTCATCCAGTGCGCCGGCGAGTTCATGGAGCTGACGCTCACAGGCTACCAGCCGCTGGCCGACCCCCATGCTGCCGCTGGCGGTGGCATGAAGTTCGCGGCCAAGGGTGTCACAACGATCCTTGAGCCGGGTTCGAAGCTGACGGATCTCACGACGCTGCACAATGGCCTGCACCGCCAGCAGGCCAAGGGCCGCTGTTGTCAGCAGCCAGGGAATCAGGGAAGAGTACTCTGCAAACATGATGAACGCCCTCAAGTAGATTAACCACCGGGGCGTCCATCATGCCGGCCTGTTCCGGAAAGCGTTTCCGGGATTACAGTGCCGCGATTTCAGCCCACTCGTGGTCAGACAGCATCTTGTCGAACTCGACCAGAATGATCAGTTCGCCATCCTTATTGCACACGCCCTGGATAAACTTGGCACTTTCCTCGTTACCCACGTTCGGTGCAGTTTCAATTTCACTGGCTTTCAGGTACACCACCTCGGCCACGGAATCCACCAGGATTCCCATTACCTGGTCCGCGGATTCCATCACCACGATCCGGGTCGCGTCAGTGACTTCCGAGTCCGCCAGACCGAATCGGCGACGGGTATCGATCACCGTGACCACGTTACCACGCAGATTGATGATGCCGAGTACATAATCCGGCGCACCCGGAACCGGTGCAATTTCGGTGTATCTCAGCACTTCCTGAATCTGCATGACGTTCAGACCATAAGTCTCGTCATCCAGGCGGAAGGTCACGTACTGCAGTACCTGATCGTCCTGGGCCTGATGTTGGTGTCCGCTCGGGGATGCCATAGCGTTGTCTCTCCTCTTTGGCTGCCCGGCGGGCAACCTGATCGTCAAAAAATCATCATCAGTGCCCAATACTATAGTTAAGGGCACAAACCGTGCCAGCACCGCACGGTTTCATTCAGTAACGGCTTATTAACTGAGATCCAGGTGGTGCTCCCGCTCCGCCCGGACCAGCAAATCCGCCATGGTGCGCACGTCAATCAGGGCGCACATGTGATTGACCACGGTTCCCGCCAGCCAGGGGCGTTTGCTGCGAGCTGTCCGCCAGCGAACCTCATCCGGCTTCAGGGTGAAGGACTGGGCCACATCATCACAGGCCAGTCCCCAGTCGCTGTTATCCAGCCGGATCACAAAACGATAGTTGTCACGGGCATTGTCGGGTGCCCGCCCCGCCATGATCCACTCCGCAGTGTCCACCACCCGCAGGTTATGATCGCGATCGGCACGGATCCCCATGTACCAGCGGGGGCTGCCGGGAATCGGCTTGATGTTTTCTTCGATGCGGTGAATGGCGCCCAGCAGAATCAGCGGCACCGCCAGCTGCAGGCCCGCCACGGTAAAGATCAGGCATTCAAAAGGCTGTTCAGACCACTCAGGACGCGACGGGGGCGATTCAGGCTCCACCTCCGGTTGAGGCGCCGATGGGGCAGGTGTCTGCTGAATGTCCGCTGCCTTTTTTGTGACGGGCTCCGGCGCGGGTCGGCTGATTTCAATCCGAGGCGCAGGCTCAACCGTTGGTTCCGGTTCCGATTCCACTTCCGGCGCACTAACAGCGACCTCGTCCTGGCGCGCCGTATCCGTCGCCGTGTGCAACAGCTCATCGAGATAACTGGCAATGGCACTGGCGGGATCCGCCAGCTTAGTCAATTTTTCGTCAGCCATGCCTGCGCTCCCGCTCCACGCCAGTACGGGCCATCAGATCCTCGAGCAGGCTGCTGTATGCCCGGACTCCGTGGGTGCCGGCATCCAGGGATGAGGGCACCACCCCGCCCTGGCTGGCGTCGCGGAATTTGGTGTCCACCGGAATGGCAAAACGCCAGAGTGTATCCGGATAGGTTTTACGCAACAGGTTCAGGCTTTTTACGGACGCCTGGGTACGACGGTCAAAAAGCGTCGGAACAATGGTGTAAGCCAGCTCGTTCTTCTGGGATTTCATGATCATCTGCAGGGTGTGCAGCATGCGCTCCAGGCCCTTGATCGCCAGGAATTCCGTTTGTACCGGGATAATCAGGTGCTGCGCGGCCGCCAGTGCATTCACCATCAACACACCGAGGGACGGCGTGTTGTCGAGAATCACATAATCAAAATCATCCCAGAGCTGAGCCAGTGCGCGGGAGATGATCAACCCCATGCCTTCCACGCCCACCATCCGGCGCTCAAGGGTTGCCAGTGCGGTGCTGGCCGGCAGCAATGACACGCCTTTGCAGCTGGTTTCAGTAATCAACTGGGCGGCGAGGCCATCTGGCACCTTGCCCTGATGCTGGAACAGATTGAACACACTCTGGGCGATGGTGTCGGGATCATAGCCAAACCAGCTGGTCAGCGAGCCATGAGGATCCAGGTCCACCACCAACACCCGCTTGCCGCGCTCTGCCAATAGCCCGGCCAGCGCCACCACCGATGTGGTCTTTCCGACACCGCCTTTTTGATTGGCTACTGCCCAGATTCGCACGTTACGCTCTCCACTCATTTATCCCCGGATATGCCATGGCACCACAGCGGTCCCTACCCATCGTTATCGGCAGCGGACCGCCCAACTTGAACGCTATCGGCAAGTGTTTGCCGCGAAAGACGGTACAGGGAAGATCAATACAGAAACCATGCCAACCAACAGCAGCGCGATTACCGCATCACCCCACGGATGCTGGCATCACGGGAAATCAGCAAAACCACCCGGCGGTTCCGGCGGCGGCCTTCTTCGGTATCGTTACGGGCCACCGGCTGGTGCGCCCCGTATCCGACAGCGGCCAGCCGTTCAGGTTCCACGCCCTCCATGGTCAGCATTCGAACCACCGCCGCAGCCCGGGCCGCCGATAATTCCCAGTTAGAGGGAAAAGCACTGGTACGAATCGGACGGTTATCGGTGAAGCCTTCCACCTTGACCGCGTTGTCCCGGTTACGCAGAACTCCGGCGATTTTTTCAACCACCGCGAAACCGTCGTAGTGGGGTTCTGCGGCGCCACTGCTGAACAACAGGCTGTCGGGCAGATTCAACTCCAGCCAACGGTCATTGCTTTCCAGGGACACCACGCCCTGGTTAATCAGCTCATCGAATTCCAGGGCGAGCTGGTCAGCCATGGCCCGCAGCGCTTCGGTCCGCCCCTGCTCACTGAGTTCCGGATTACTCGGGGCTTCGGTTACTTCGGGCACAATGACACTGTCGGATGACGAGGAATCTGAACGCCGGGACTGGTCCCCCACCTCTATGGGCTGAAAGGACCGTTGCGGTGCATTGAAAACGCCGGTCAGGGTTTCCGACAGCACCTTGTACTTGCCTTCGTTGACGGAAGACACGGAGTACATGACCACAAAAAAGGCAAACAGGAGGGTGATGAAATCCGCATAGGAGATCAGCCACCGCTCCTTGTTGTGGAGGTCATCCTGAGGTGGTTGCCTACGACGCCGCATAGTCCCGCCCGGCGGTCACTGCAGGAAGCCCCGCAGCCGCAGTTCGATGGATTTGGGGTTCTCCCCTTCCGCGATAGCGATAATGCCGTCAATCATCATGTCTTCGTAGCGGGTACGCTCCCGCACAATTCCGCGCAACTTGTTGGCCACCGGGAAAAACAGCAGGTTCGCCAGAGCTACGCCGTAGATGGTGGCGACGAAAGCCGTTGCGATGCCGCTGCCGAGGGACTGGGGGTCCTCCAGGTTGGTCATCACCTGAATCAGCCCCATGACGGCACCGATGATGCCTATGGTCGGCGAATAGCCACCCATGGCTTCATATACCCGCGCCGATTCCAGGTCCCGCTGTTCGCGGGAATCCAGGTCCACCTCCATGATGCTGCGAATGGTCTCGGTCTCGGCGCCATCGACCAGCAACTGGAGGCCCTTGCGCGCAAACCGTTCCGGCTCCTTTTCCGCCAGCCCCTCCAGCCCCAGCAACCCCTGCTTGCGGGCCTTGACGCTCCAATCGATCACTTTGCCAATGCCATCCTCCAGACTGACATAGGGCGGCAAAAATACCCACCGCACCTGTACAAACGCACGCTTCAGCAGTGGCCAGGAGGTCTGTAGGATGGTGGCAGCCAGTGTACCGCCGATGACGATCAGCGCCGCCGGAGCATTAAACAGAGAACTAAGGGCGCCGCCCTCAAGCAGATTGCCGCCCAGGATGGCAGCAAACGCCAGAATGATGCCAAGTAGGCTGAGAATATCCATTAACTCACACCTTCCACCAGCCGCGGACCGATGTCGTTGAGGGCCAGCACCTCATCGGACAACCCGGCCCTGGCAACGGCCATGGGCATGCCGTAGATCACGGAGGATTTTTCATCCTGGGACCAGATCACGGATCCGCCCTGCTTCATCAAACGGCAACCTTCTTTGCCATCAGACCCCATGCCGGTAAGAATGACGCCCAGGGTCTTGCCGGGAAAGCTGCGGGCCAGGGAGCCAAAAGTGACATCCACACAGGGTTTGTAATTGAGACGGTCGTCGCCGGGCAATATGCGCACCCGGGCCTGGCCACTGCGATTCTCGATCATCATCTGCCGGCCTCCGGGCGCCAGCAGGGCCAGGCCGGGCCGAAGCACATCGCCATCCTGGGCCTGGCGCACTTCGATGCGGCAGAGTTTGTTCAGACGCTCGGCGAAGGCAGGCGTGAAGCTGGCCGGCATGTGCTGAACCAGCACGATAGGCGCGGGGAAACTGGCCGGCAACGCGGTTAACACTTTCTGAAGGGCAACCGGACCGCCAGTGGAGGTGCCGATGCCCACCACGTTGTAGTGCCTGGCCGGCCCCCGTCGGGTGGCGCGCCTGGAGGATTCCTCTTCTGCGGGGGGCTCCGGTTGCGTGGAACGTGCCGGAGCCGCAGGCGTATCGGTACGGGGACGCCCACGGGGCATCTCCCTTTCCTGACGAGGCGCGGGCGCTGTGGCCGATTTTGTTGCCGGTGGTACAGCAGGTGCGGCTTTTGCGCCCGGGCTGCTACCGGCGACATCCAGTATACGACCAATCAGGATCTTCTGGAGCTGGCTGGAATCCCGGGCGATTTCCTCAAAATTCTTGGGAAGGAAATCGACCGCACCGGCCTCCAGGGCATCGAGCGTCACCCGGGCACCCTCGTAGGTCAGGGACGAGAACATCAAGACCGGCACCGGGTGGCGCTTCATGATCTCGCGAACGGCTGAAATGCCGTCCATTATCGGCATTTCGTAGTCCATGGTGATGACGTCCGGCCGCAGCTTTTCCGCCAGCTCCACCCCTTCCCGGCCGTTGGTAGCCGCGCCAACGACTTTGATCTGACCGGATGCCGTCAGGATTTCCGTCAGACGCTTACGGAAAAATCCCGAGTCATCAACAACCAGGACAGAAACTGTCATCCCATTCTCCTAAACCGTGCGGTCCGTGCGCCTCAACCGTACTGCTGAAGCAGGCTGGGAACGTCAATAATCAAGGCAATACGCCCATCCCCGGTAATCGTCGCCCCCGCCATACCCGGCGTGCCCTGGAGTGCTCGGCCCAGGGGCTTGATCACCACCTCTTCCTGGCCGATCAACTGGTCCACAACGAAGCCAACTTTTCGGGTGCCCATCGCGACGATGACAACGTGGGCGTTCTCCGGCTCCGGTTCAGCGGACGCGCCCTTCACCAGCCAGCGCTTGACGTGGAACAGCGGGAAGACCTTCTCCCGCACCACGATGCACTCGCGGCCATCGACGATGTTGGTCTTGCTGAGATCCAGATGGAAGATCTCCACCACATTCACCAGTGGCAGCGCGAACGACTGTTCACCCAGCATGATCATCAGCGTAGGCATGATGGCCAGGGTCAGCGGCACTTTAATGACGATTCGCGAGCCTTTGCCAAGCTCCGATTCCACGTTCAGTTGACCGTTCAGTTGGCCGATCTTGGTTTTTACCACGTCCATGCCGACACCACGGCCGGACACATCGGAAATCTGGTCCTTGGTTGAAAAGCCGGCGGCAAAGATCAGGTTGAAACACTCGCTTTCGGTAAGCCGGTCCGCGGCGTCCTGATCGTATAAGCCTTTTTCAACGGCCTTACGACGCAACACCTCGGGATCCATGCCGGCACCGTCATCCTCGATGGACAACAGGATATGATCCCCTTCCTGCTCGGCATTCAGGGTCACTGTACCGGACCGGGGTTTGCCAGCCTTTTCACGGACATCCGGCGCTTCGATACCATGGTCTACCGAGTTACGAACTAGGTGGACAAGGGGGTCCGAGAGGGCTTCCACCAGGTTCTTGTCCAGGTCAGTGTCTTCCCCGTGCATCACCAGGCTGACTTCTTTCTTGAGGCTCCGGGCAAGGTCCCGCACCACCCGGGGAAAGCGGCCAAAGACTTTCTTGATCGGCTGCATCCGCGTCTGCATCACCGCTGACTGGAGGTCCGTGGTGACTACATCGAGATTCGACACCGCCTTGTGCATGTGCTCGTCTTCGCTTGCGGCGCCCAAACGCTGCAAGCGGTTACGCACCAGCACCAGCTCGCCGACCATATTCATGATGTCGTCGAGGCGCTTGGTGTCCACCCGGACAGAGGTCTCAGTTGCGGGCGCCTGTTCTTTCGATGCCGCGGGTGCTCGGGTTTCGGCTTTCTCGGGCGTCTCCGCTTTGGCGGCCGGCGCCGACTTCGCAGTATCGGGCGCGGGCTTGCTGGCCGCCTTCGGGCTGCTCTCAGCCGTGGGGCCGCCGCCCTTGCCGTGGAGGTCATCCAACAGCTTCTCGAATTCATCGTCAGTGATCAGATCGTCATTGCCCTTGCTGGCCTGATCACCGGACTCGGTCGGTGGCTCGATATCAGCATCACCGGCCGGCGCACCGGCGAATTGCCCCTTGCCATGGAGCTCGTCCAGCAGCGCTTCGAACTCGTCATCGGTAATGTCATCGTCACCGGCGGCGCTGTCGTCCCCTGCTGGGTCAGAGGCAGTTTCCGGACCGGCTTCGGCTTTTTCACCATCCAGCGCGTCCAGCAGCTGTTCGAATTCGTCATCGGTGATATCACCATGATCATCACCGCTGGCGGCGTCACTTGTCGTTTCCACAGGGGCTTTACCGGTCCCCCCGGAGGACGCACCTTCCGGCTCAGCCAGGGCGTCCAGGGCGGCAATCAGGGCTTCCGGAGCTGGCGTCAGCTCCTCATGGTTACGCACCTGCTCAAACATCGCATTGACGTTGTCCAGGACCTCAAGCACCACATCCATCAACTCCGAATCCACTTTGCGCTTGTGATTCCGGAGAATATCGAAGACGTTCTCTGCAGAGTGACAGCAGTTCACCAGGGCTTCCAGCTGAAGGAAACCCGCGCCACCCTTTACGGTATGGAAGCCACGGAATATGGCGTTGAGGAGATCACTGTCATCCGGATTCTGTTCAAGATCCACCAGCTGCTCAGACAGCTTTTCAAGTATCTCGCCTGCTTCAACCAGAAAGTCCTGCAGGATCTCTTCATCGGCATCAAACGCCATGGGTTACCCTCTTAATTCAGAAACCGAGACTGGACAAAAGATCGTCAACATCGTCCTGACCCGATACCACATCTTCACGCTTATCGGCGTTCATCTGCGGGCCAACGCCCTGCTCTGCCGACACTTCGCTTGATTCAATCTCATGTATGGTGCCGGTCAGCTGATCCACATGACTCGCCATCATCACCAGGCCTAGCAGGTGTTCCTCCACTTCCTTCACCAGGTCGGTGACCTTCTGGATCACCTGCCCTGTCAGGTCCTGGAAATCCTGGGCCAGCAGGATTTCCGAGAGGTTGTTGTACATGGTGTCGGCATCCCGGGTCAGCGTTACGAAGAACTGGTCAATCCGACCGTAGAGGTCCCGGAATTCCGCCGGCTCCATTTCCCGCCGACGCAGACGCTGCCATTCGTCTCTCAATACCGCCGCCTCATCACGGATAGCGTGGGCCTGAGGCATGGTTTCCTCGACCAGGTCCATGGTGCGATTGGCAGCCTGACCGGTCATTTGCACAACGTATTCCAGGCGATCGGACGCATCGGTCATTTTTGACAGCGCTTCCTGCTGCTCGGCATTGCGGGGATCGATCTGGAAATTGCGAATCGCTTCGTGGAGGCTGCGGGTAAGCCGCCCGACTTCCCGATACAGGCTTTGATCCCGGACTTCGCTGAGATCATTGATTACGTTCATAGCCCCTGCATAGTCACCGGCATTGACCTGTTCAACCAGCTCGTTGGCCTGTGCGCGGAGCTTTTCCGTCACCTCCGGATCAAGGCCCTGCGGGTTCTTTTTGCTATCGCTCATGAGAGCCCATCCGACCTTTGGTTACTGGATTCGTTCGAAGATTTTCTCAATCTTCTCCTTGAGTACTGCGGCGGTAAACGGCTTCACGACATAGCCATTCACCCCTGCCTGCGCGGCGGCGACAATCTGATCCCGCTTTGCTTCGGCGGTGACCATGAGAACCGGAAGGGTTTTCAGGTTTTCATCGGCACGTACAGCCTTTAGCAGATCAAAACCGGACATACCCGGCATGTTCCAGTCAGTCACCAGGAAATCGTATTTACCGCTTTGCAACATGGGCAACGCGGTGTTGCCGTCATCCGCTTCGTCGGTATTGGTGAATCCCAGATCACGCAGCAGGTTCTTGATGATCCGTCGCATTGTGGAAAAGTCGTCCACAATGAGGATTTTCATGTTCTTGTCCAATGGGACCTCCAGTTTTGTCACACCCGGAATGCGTTTTATCTTTCTGCCAGACTCTGGCAGGCCGGTGGTTTAACCGCTTATTGTGTGGTGTTTGAACCCGTTGTAAAGCGCCGGTTACCAAAAGCTACAGACAGCCAACCTCAATACACGTTGGGCTCATGTCGCCAGCCCGTCAGCCTGCCCCGAAGCCTCAGCGCGGCCTGACTGTGGATCTGACTGACCCGGCTTTCACTCACCCCCAGGACAGCACCGATTTCCTTGAGGTTCAGCTCCTCCTGGTAGTACAGGCTGAGCACCAGTTTTTCTCTCTCGGGGAGCTCGCCAATCGCTTCCGCCAGACTTCGCTTGAAAGCATCGGACGTAATATCGTCCAGCGGATTATCACTGGCCTCTGCTTCCTCTATCGGCAGGTCGCCGGATTCATTGAGCTCATCCAGGCTAAAAAGTTTGCCGCTGTTGGCATCGCTCAGACTGGAGTGGTATTCAGAAAGAGACATCTCCAGCTCTTCAGCGACTTCCTGGTCCTGGGCCTCACGACCAAGACGATCCTCAACAGCCTTGATGGCCTGGGAGATACGGCGGGCATTACGATGAACGGAACGGGGTACCCAGTCGCCCTTGCGGATTTCATCCACCATGGCGCCCCGGATACGGATACCAGCGTAGGTTTCAAAGGTTGCGCCCTTGGTGGAGCTGTACCTCTGCGCAGCCTCAAGAAGCCCGATCATGCCGGCCTGCATCAGGTCTTCCAGCTGCACCGAGGCCGGCAAGCGGGCCATCAGGTGCAACGCGATCTTTTTCACCAGCGGAGCATGCTCTTCCACTAGCCGGGAAGCACCCCCGACGCCTGCTTTTTGGTAGATTCCCAGGTTTTTCGTCAATGTCATGTATCCAGCTTTTTGGTGACAGGATCAATGTCAGACTTCGACGAGCCGCTCCACAAAGAATTCCAGGTGTCCGCGGGGAGATGACGGCAGCGGCCAGTTGTCGACCTTCTCAGCCAGAGCCCTGATCGCCAGTGACGCTTTGGCCCTGGGGTAGGCATCCAGCACCGCTTTCTGCCTCTGCACCGCTTTCCGGACGGCTTCGTCGTAAGGCACCATACCCACGTATTGTAGTGCCACATCAAGAAACCGCTCGGTGACCCGGGTCAGTTTTTCAAAAAGATGCTTCCCTTCCTGCTCGTTCCGGACCTGGTTGGCAAGAATACGGAAACGGTTGGTGCCGTACTCACGGTTCATCAGCTTGATCAGAGCGTATGCGTCAGTAATGGATGTCGGTTCGTCACACACCACCAGCAGCAGCTCCTGAGAAGCTCTCAGGAAACTGATGACGGATTCGGAAATCCCCGCTGCGGTATCGACGATGAGGACGTCAATCTGGTCACCGAGCTCGCTGAACGCATTGATCAGACCAGCGTGCTCCATGGAGGTGAGCTGGGTCATGCGCTGGGTTCCCGAGGAGGCCGGGACAATCTTGATACCACCCGGGCCATCGACCAGGACATCCCGCAAGTCGCAATCACCCGCCAGCACATCCGAGAGGTTGCGATTGGCGGTGATACCCAGCAGAACATCTATGTTGGCCAGACCCAGGTCAGCATCCAGCAACACGACACGACGGCCTTTCTGGGCCAGGGCAATACCCAGGTTAACTGACACGTTGCTCTTACCAACGCCGCCCTTCCCGCCGGAAACTGCAATCACCTGTACCGGATGTGGTTTGCTCATACTTGGTTTTATCTCTCGCCACGTTTGACCGAAGGCTCAGTTGTATTTCAACGGCGCCTGTTCACGCCGGATAGTCCGTCATCCGGTATGGCCGGGGAGTGTTTCAGGCCCCCTCTGCCACCGCCTGCTGTTGCTGGAGTGTTTTAAGCCGCTCCACGGCCAGTCGAACCAGGGGCACCGCTTCGGCGTGGTGCAGATCTTCGGGAATCTTCTGGCCATCCGTGTAATACGCCACGGGAAGACCGGACTCCATGACAAACCCCAAAGATTCACCCAGGGTCAGGGCTTCGTCGACTTTTGTCATCACACAGCCCGCAAGGTTAGCCATCTTATAGCAATGCCACACTGATTTCATAATACGCGGTTGGCTGGTCGCTGACACTACCAGGTGCGTACGAATCCGGTGATGGCTCCTGGCCAGTTCTGACAGTTGTTGCTCATAGCCCTTGTCAGTGCTGGTCAGGCCGGCGGTATCAATCAGCACCAGGTGGCGATCCGACAACTCGTCGAGGATATCATCAAGGGAATGGCTCTCATCCACCACCCGCACCGGCACATTCAGGATACGACCGAACACAAACAGCTGCTCATGGGCAGCCACGCGATAACGATCCGTGGTGACCAGGGCCAGGGAATCCGCACCATGGCGCAGGACATGGCGCGCCGCAAGCTTGCCTATGGTTGTGGTCTTACCGGATCCGGTGGGCCCAACCAGCGCGTATACGCCCCCCTGATCCAGCCACTCGGTTCGTGAGGTTTTCACCCCGGTGGCCAGCATTTTCAGGGACTGCTTCCAGCCATCGTCAAGGCGCCCGCCCTTATGGCGGCGGGACAGGGAGCCGGACAGATCGAGGCTCAGGCCGAATTCCTGCAAACGTTCGGACAGGCGCTGCTGAACCGCGTTGTTCGCCGGCTTTTTCGGCTCGGCGGCCCGGGCCCCCACCATGTCCCGTAATGAACTGATCTCGGCCCGCATCTGTGCAAGCTCATCGGAGTAGCCACCTGGTGCGCCTGATGAGGCGGCCGATCCGGACTCCGTTGCGGCAGACTCAAGCCCCAGCGCCGAATCGTCGATGAACGCCGAGTTATTGGCATACCCGGCGCCAACGCTTGCCCGCTTCTCGCGAACCTCGCGAATACGGTCCCGGGAACGCCCCAGTTCCTGTTCCAACCGGCGATGTTGTTCCGCCTGCATTTCCGCAAGACGGGACCCGTTGGTGGCCTCCCGGGCCTGATCACCAAGACGCTGACGCGCCATGTTTTCGTCGTAGTCCAGCGCCGTCACAATTTCGACACCGCCGTCCACCCGGCGATTGGAGAGTATCACGGCGTCCGGACCCATCTGTTCCCGAACCTGCTTCAGTGCCTCTGCCATGGTCTGAGCAAAAAAACGTTTTACTTTCATGATGCCTCATCCTCCACCGGCAACGCCGTGCCTGCGTTGTCCGCTTTGTCATCCGCGGCCTTACTGCCCGACGGACGCCACAATGGTGATCTGTTTGTTATCCGGAACTTCCTGGTAAGACAGTACGTGCAATCGCTCCACCCCATAACTGGCAAACTTCGCCAGCACCGGTCGCAACGGGCCTGACACCAGCAGAATCGCTGGCTTGCCAAGCATCTCCTGGCGCTGGACACTCTCCTGAAGGGATCGCTGCAGTTTCTCCACCATGTTCGGCTCCAGCACCAGCCCGATGTCTTCCTGACCGCCGGATTGTTGACTCTGTTGAACTGACTTCAGCAATAACTGTTCCAGGTCTGGATCCAGGGTGATCACCGGGATCTCCTGCTCGTTGCCACAAATGCTCTGAATGATCATTCGGCGCAGGGCCTGACGGGCAACGGTGGTAAGCAGCTTCGGATCCTGACTCTTCGGATGAACGTTCACAATGGACTCCGCGATGGAACGCATATCGCGGATCGGCACCTCTTCCTTGAGCAGATTCTGCAGTACCTTCAACAGCAGGCTGATGGAAATGGTGGTTGGAACCAGCTCTTCCGCCAGCTTGGGAGACACCTTCTCCAGCTGGTCCAGCCACTTCTGGGTTTCTTCGTGGCCAAGCAGTTCGTGGGCATGCTTCTGCAATATCTGGTTCAGATGGGTGGCCACCACGGTACTGGCATCCACCACTGTATACCCCAGGGTCTGGGCCTGGTCTTTCTTCTCGGGCTCAATCCAGCTGGCATCCAGGCCAAACGCCGGATCCTTGCCTGCAATTCCCTCGATTTTGCCAAACACCTGGCCAGGGTCGATGGCCAGTTCCCGGTCCGGGTGAATCTCGGCCTCGGCCAGAGTCACGCCCATCAGGGTGATGCGATACACATTCGGCATCAGGTCCAGGTTGTCGCGAATATGGACGGACGGCATCAGGAACCCCAGATCCTGGGACAGTTTCTTGCGCACCCCCTTGATACGACTCAGCAACTGACCGCCCTGGGATTTGTCCACCAACGGGATCAGACGGTAACCCACTTCCAGGCCCACGATGTCGACGGTGGCAACGTCGTCCCAGCCCAGTTCACGGGTTTCGCCCGGCGCAGGCAAAGCCTGCCCCTGATCTCCGCCATCCCCTCCGGGCGGTATATCCCGTCCCGCAGGCTGCGCGCCTCCGCGTACCGGGAATACACCCTCTTCCTCGACCGTCTGGCGGTCACGTTGCCAGATCAGGTAAGCTGCGGTGGCAGCGATACCGCCAAGCCCCAGAAACGCAACGTGGGGCATACCGGGGATGAGCCCGAGAATAATCAGGATAGCGGCAGCAATAGCCAGCGCCTTGGGCGCGCTGAACATCTGTTGCAGAATCTGGCCACCCATATCCTGGCTGGACGTTACCCGGGTCACCATGATCGCAGCTGACGTCGACAGCAACAGCGAAGGAATCTGCGCCACCAGGCCATCACCAATTGTCAGCAAAGCGTAATTCTGTGTCGCCGTTCCGAAATCCAGGCCATGCTGCAACATGCCGATAGCAATACCACCAATCAGGTTGATGGCGAGGATAAGGAGGCCTGCAACCGCATCACCTTTCACGAACTTGCTGGCACCGTCCATCGAGCCGTAGAAATCCGCCTCTTGGGCAACCTCGGAACGCCTGTGCTTGGCCTCTTCCTGATTGATCAGCCCGGCGTTCAGGTCGGCGTCAATGGCCATTTGCTTGCCGGGCATGGCGTCCAGGGTGAAACGCGCGCTGACCTCGGAAACCCGGCCCGCGCCTTTGGTCACCACCAGGAAGTTGATGATCATCAGGATGGCGAACACCACCAGGCCGACGGCGTAATTGCCGCCGATCAACACCGCACCAAAGGATTCGATCACCTTACCGGCGGCATCTCCGCCCTCATGACCGTTCAGCAGTACGATCCGGGTTGAGGCCACGTTCAACGCCAGGCGCAACAACGTAGCCACCAGCAACACCGTCGGGAACGAGGCGAACTCCATTGGCCGCAAGGCGTACACGCACACCAGCAGGATCACGATGGACAGGGTGATGTTGAAGGTAAAGAAAACGTCCAGCATGAACGCCGGCATGGGCAGGATCATCATTCCCAGCAGCCCCATCAGCATGATGGGTATGCCCAGGTTTCCCCGTGTCAGGGATTTGACGTTGTTCAGGACTAAAGCTCTGTCCATGCCAGGAAACTCTCCGCGTGGCCATGCCTGACGGCATTCAAAGGGTCGGAATTATGACGCTGACGCATCGTTTGCAGGGGTCTTCGCAAGATCCGTACCAGCCCTTACGGGATTTCACTTTTCAGTGCCTGACGCAACCTTTCAGATACGGTATCCTTGCGCCAATCCGACCACAGCCGACAGATGAAAGGTGACCCCATGCCAATCCACGAGGTTAAACACCCCCTGATCCGCCACAAACTCGGCCTGATGCGCCGCGCGGACATCAGCACCAAAAATTTTCGTGAACTGGCACAGGAGGTTGGCGCCCTGCTGACTTACGAAGCCACCCAGGATTTCTCCCTGCAGGAAAAAACCATCGAAGGTTGGGCCGGTCCGGTGAAAATCGAACAGCTCCAGGGCAAGAAAGTCACCATCGTGCCGATCCTGCGTGCCGGCATGGGCATGCTGGACGGTGTCCTCAGCCTGATTCCCGGCGCTCGGGTCAGCGTGGTCGGCCAGATCCGCAATGAGGAGACCCTGGAAGCCAGCACTTACCTGGAAAAACTGGTGGGCGAGCTGGACCAGCGTATGGCTATGATCATCGACCCCATGCTCGCCACCGGCGGTTCCCTGATCTCCACCATTGATTTGCTGAAAAAGGCCGGCAGCACCGAAATTCGCGCGCTGATTCTGGTGGCCGCGCCGGAGGGCGTGCAAAAGGTTCTGGAGAAACATCCAGACGTGTCCATCTATACGGCCTCAATTGACGAGCGCCTGAACGAAAAAGGCTATATCCTTCCCGGACTTGGTGATGCCGGCGACAAAATTTTCGGCACCAAGCAAAAGGACGTCTGAACATGCAGGATCACACCACCGACCCGACCTGGAAACAGATTGTCGCGGGCTCGCAAATGCTGCTGGTGGCCTTTGGCGCACTGGTGCTGATGCCGCTGATCACCGGCCTAGATCCCAACGTCGCGCTGTTTACCGCCGGTCTCGGCACGCTGATCTTCCACATTGTCACCGGCGGTCAGATCCCCATCTTCCTGGCCTCCTCCTTCGCCTTTATCGCCCCGGTCATCGCCGCCAAGGGCCGCTTCGGCCTGGAAGAAACCCTGGGTGGCCTGATGGCTGCCGGTATTCTCTATATTATCCTCAGTGGCGCGGTCAAACTCCGCGGTACCGGATTCATTACCCGCCTGCTGCCGCCTGTGGTGATCGGCCCGGTGATCATGGTGATCGGCCTGGGGCTGGCGCCAGTCGCTGTACATATGGCCTCGGGCCGTAGCGGCGATGGCGCCGCCGAGCTGGTGCCCTACGACACCGCCATCTGGATTGCGATGATTTCCCTGGTGGTGACCGTCATTATGTCGGTGTGGGCAAAAGGCATTTTCCGGCTGATTCCCATCATGTTTGGCGTGATCGTCGGTTATACCCTCTCCGCGTTTGCCGGCATTGTGGATCTGACACCCATTCAGGAAGCGCCCTGGCTTGCGATTCCGAACTTTGTCGCACCGGCATTCAGTTGGAGCGCCATCCTGTTCATGATCCCGGTGGCCATTGCACCGGCCATTGAGCACATTGGCGACATCCTCGCCATCGGCAATGTGACCCGCAAGAACTACCTGGAAAAGCCTGGCCTGCATCGCACCCTGCTGGGTGACGGCCTGGCCACCAGCGCCGCCTCCCTGCTGGGCGGACCGCCCAACACCACCTATTCGGAAGTCACCGGCGCCGTGGTGCTGACCCGCAATTTCAACCCAAAAGTGATGTGGTGGGCTGCGATCATTGCCATCGTGCTGGCCTTTGTCGGCAAATTTGGCGCGGCCCTGCAGACCATCCCGGTACCGGTCATGGGCGGCATCCTCTGCCTGCTGTTCGGCTCCATCGCGGTAGTGGGCCTGAACACCCTGATTCGCCACCAGGTGGACCTGTCCCAGTCGCGCAACCTGGTGATCGTTGCCATCACCCTGGTGTTCGGCATCGGCGGCATGGCTATCGGCCAGTTCGAGGGCATCGCCCTGAGCGCCGTGGTGGCGATTGCCCTTAACCTGATACTGCCGGGCACACGTGAAGCCTGGGGAAAGGCCATTTATGAGCAAAAAGCCGACTGACAGTTCCGGCATCAGCTTTACTGCCCTCTACACCGGTGCCGTCTGGCACCGGCACGGGCTTTCAGACGACGCCCTGTCCACCGAACAGGGCCGCTGGCTCTACCACCTGATGAGCCCCTTCGAAACCGCCAGCAAGGCGGCCATTGGCGGCAACATCCGCACTTTCCTGCTGCAACGCCACCTGATCATCGACCACCTGATTGACCAGGCTGTCCAGGAGGACGGCGTAGACCAGGTCCTGGAAATCGCCTGCGGCATGTCCCCCAGAGGTATCCGTCTGCGGGAGAAGCACCCCACCCTGAAGATGGTGGAAGCCGACCTGCCCGACATGGCCACCCGTAAAGCGGCCCGTCTACTGGCGGCAGGTCACCTCGGAGAGCACCACCAGGTCACCCCGATCGATATCCTGGCCGAATCCGGCGACCACACCCTGGAAGCCGTAGTCGCCCGCGCCTTCGACAACACCAAGCCCATCGTGGTGGTCACCGAGGGCCTGACCAGCTACTTCTCCCTGGACGTCATCTCCGAGTTCTGGCAGCGCCTGGCCAAAATCCTGGCCGACCGCACCGGCTCGGTATATCTGTCCGAAAGCTACCTGATGCCAAGGCAACCGCTGCTAAGAAACTCCCTGAAAACCCTCGGCGGCCTCCTGGGTACCATGACCCGCAGCCAGGTCAGCTTCCACTTCGAGGACGATCAGCAGGCCCGTGACCATTTCCTGGCTTCCGGGTTTCCTTCGGTTCGCGTCTACAATCCCCGTGAGTTCTACGGCTTACTGCCGATTCCTGAAAGCCGCCATGATCCTATGGTTCGGGTTGTTGGTGCTCGGGTTTGAGCTTTGGTTTTTTTGGTCTTGTAGCCTGACGGTTTCGGATTACGCTTCGCTAATCCGACCTACGTTTTATCGAGATATCGTGAGCTACCGGGGCATTTGTTGGTGGCCCTGCCAAAAAATTTCGGAGGCCATGGATGGCCGGAGAGAAGCGCACACGGACGTGCTTGTAGCGGTTTTTTGGCAGGGCCACCAACAAATGCCCTCCCCCGAAACCATCAGGCTACAAAAAGACTTAGACATCCCTCCGCATATCAGGCGGAATCGGAAAGTCCGGCATACCAGGCCGGTCACCACGCCCCTTGCGGAACTGCCGAAGCTGGAACACGTAGGCCAGTACCTGGGCGATGGCCATGTAGAGACCATCGGGAATCTCCCCGCCGACCTCGGTGTTGTGATACACCGCCCGGGTCAGCGGCGGCGTCCGCAGAAGTTCGACTTTGTTCTCGCGGGCAATCTCCATGATCTTGAAGGCCATCTCATCAGCCCCCTTCGCCACCACGATCGGCGCCGCCATGGATGTCTGATCGTACTTCAGGGCCACCGCGTAGTGGGTCGGGTTGGTGATCACTACATCGGCGCCAGGCACGTCCTGCATCATGCGGCGCTGGGCCATTTCGCGTTGCAGCTGACGGATTCGGCCTTTCACCTCCGGCTTGCCTTCGGTGTCTTTGAACTCGTCTTTTACCTCCTGCTTGGTCATCCGCAGCTTCTTCTGGTGGTCGAAGATCTGGAAGGGCACATCGATGGCAGCAATGATGATAGTCGCCGCAGACAGGAAGAAGAAGGTCCAGCCGAGGGTCCAGAGTACGTGTTCCATGGCCGGTATAGCCGGTTCTTCAGCGATACTCAACAAGTCATCGGTGCGCAGGTTGAGAACCAGGATGGCGAGTGCCAGTACCAGTCCGACTTTCAGGATGGCTTTGACCAGTTCGATCACGGACCGCATGGAGAACATGCGTTTCAGGCCCTTGATCGGGTCCATGCGGTTGAGCTTTGGCGCTATGGCCTTGCCGCTGAACAGTAGGCCGCCGATGCCGATGGAGCCGGCGATGGCGGCGATCAGCAGCAGGATCAGGATGGGTGACAGGGCCAGTGCCGCTTCTTTGGCGGATGCCAGGAGCTGTATGCTCATGTGGCGGGTATCGAAGATGGCGGAGCGTTCCAGCACGAAGCTGTCGCGCATGATGCCTTCGAGGGATGCGCCCAGGCTGCTGCCAAACATCAGCAGGCCGCCGGCGCCGGCCATCAGCACGGCCATGGTGGCCAGTTCTTTGGAACGGGCGGTCTGGCCATCCTCCTTGGCTTTTTCGAGCCTTCGGGGGGTGGCCTCTTCCGTTTTTTCCTGACTGTTGTCGTTTTCTTCAGCCATCAAGGCTGCCCCTGCAGGTTCCGCATAAACTCGAAGGTTTCCCTCGTGTACTGCTCAAAGTGCGGCAGAAAATTGGCGTGCAGCACCCATATGGAGAACAGTCCAAAAATCAGGCCAATTGGAAAACCCAGGGCGAAAATATTCATTTGTGGCGCGGCGCGGGTCATCACGCCGAAGGCAATGCTGACGATCAGAACGGCGGAGACTGCCGGTAATGCCAGCAGCATGGCTGACACGAACATCCAGCTGATGCGATGGGCCAACTCCCAGACCCCGACTTGGCCCAGGCCTTCAAAGCCGACGGGCAGTGTCCGGAAGCTTTCGATGAAGACTTCGAACATCACCAGGTGGCCGTTCATGGCGAGGAACAGCAGGGTGATGGTAATGGTGTAGATCTGTGACAGCACCGGGACGTTGACGCCGTTGGCCGGGTCGACCATGGAGGCGAAGCCGAGGCCCATTTGCATGGCGATCATCTGGCCGGCGATGACGAAGAGTTGCCACAGCGCGGTCATGGCGAACCCCAGGCCGACGCCGATGAGGATCTGCTGCAGGGTGATGACTACTGCGTCGGCGCTGAAGGCTTCCACCTGGGGCGCCGGCGGGAGCAGGGGTACGATGAGGACGGTGATAAGCAGGGCCAGGCCCAGGCGCGCTCTGGCCGGTACCAGCTGGGTGCCGAAGATGGGGATGACCATCAGGAAGCTGCCGATGCGGAACAGTGGCCAAAGGTGCTGACCAACCCACTGGCCGATCAGGTCAGCACTGATTTCGGTGGGTATCATCAATCAGCCAATCAGGTAGGGAATGCTGGTTATCAAGCCTTCCGCGTGATCGAGCAGTTTGGTCAGCATCCACGGGCCGGCGGCGATGATGACGATCAGGGTGACCATCAGCCGCGGCAGAAAGCTGAGGGTCTGTTCGTTGATCTGGGTGGCGGCCTGGAAGGTGCTGACCACCAGACCGATCACCAGTCCAGGGCCGATGATGACGCCAGCCAGCAACACGATCATCCACAGTGCTTCACGGACGATGTCTATGACGGTTTCCGGGGTCATACGCGGCTCCTATATCCCGTAACTGGCGGCCAGTGTACCCATGATCAGCGCCCAGCCGTCCACCAGTACGAAAAGCATGATCTTGAATGGCAGCGAGATGATGATCGGTGACAACATCATCATACCCATGGCCATCAGCACGCTGGCCACGACCATGTCTATGATCAGGAAAGGAATAAACAGTATAAAGCCTATCTGGAAGGCGGTTTTCAGCTCGCTGGTGACGAACGCGGGCAGCAGTACCCAGAAAGACACATCCTCCGGCGAGTCATACTGTTCGTCCGCGATGCGCATGAACAACCCGAGGTCACTTTCCCGGGTCTGGCCCAGCATGAATTCGCGGAATGGCATGCTGGCGCGTTCGACCGCTTCCAGGGAGGTAATTTCTTCCGACATGTAGGGTTGCAGACCCACCTGGTTTGCTTCTTCCAGAACCGGCTTCATTATGAAGATACTGAGGAACAGGGCCAGCCCCAGAAGAATCTGGTTGGACGGTGTCGCCTGCAAACCCAGGGCCTGGCGCAGGATGGAGAAGACGATGATGATGCGGGTAAAGGATGTCATCATCATCAGCATGGCCGGCAGGAACGTCAGCGCGGTCATCAGCGCGACAATCTGCAGGGTTACGGAGTATTCTTCGACGCCCTGTTCTTCGCCGGGTGTCATGGTGAAGGCGGGAATGCCCGGAAGGTCCGCCAGCGCCGCCGGGCTCCAGCCCGCCAGCAGAAGAAGAGGGATCAGCGCCAGGCCGCGTTTCAGGTAAAGCGCAATCATCGGCTCAGCCTTCCTTCGATGACGGAGAGTTCCAGGACTTTCCGATCATGCCCTGCAACCGGCGGGCGAATTCACTGGAAGATCCCTGTCCGGGGGTCACGACCGGTTCTTCGAATACGTGCAGGGTGCGAATGGCTGACGGGGTAACACCCACGAGTATCTGCTTGCCGCCCACTTCGATCAGGGCTATCCGTTCCCGGGCCCCCAGCGCCATGACCGACACCACTTTCATGGCCTGGTTGTTCATTCCGGTCATGCCGTTCATGCGGCGGATAATCCACGCACAGCCGTAGATAATAGCAATCACCGCCAGCAACCCGCCCCCAAGGCTCAGCATGGTGACGAGGGTGTCCGGGGCACGGCTGCCTTCCTCCGTTGCAGGGGCCTCTTCCGCCAGTGCCAGCAGCGGCGCCAGCGCGATCAGGACAACCGCGGCAGGACGACACCGGCGCAGGCTGACGATTCCGCTCATTCGCGCCATGTTACTTCTGCAACCGTTTGATGCGCTCGCCCGGGCTGATAACGTCGGTCAGGCGGATGCCGAATTTCTCGTTCACCATGACCACTTCGCCATGGGCAATCAACGTGCCGTTGACCAACACGTCCAGCGGTTCACCTGCCAGGCGATCCATTTCAATGACGGAGCCCTGGTTCAGCTGCAGCAGGTTGCGGATGGGAATCTGGGTATTGCCCACTTCCATGGAAATGGTGACCGGGATATCCATAATGACGTCCAGGTCCGGCGACATCCCCGAGCCCTGGGCACCGTCGGCAGATTCCTCGAATTCCTCCATTGGCGCTGCGCGGACATTGTCACCGCCGGCGCCCTCTTTTTCCCCGGAGCCTTCCGCTTCTGTCATCGCCGCTGCCCACTCGTCCTCGCGGGAATCGCCGTCATCACCGGACTCTTCCATGGCGGATTCCCATTCAGCCGCCAGTTTCTCGTCCTCGCTGAGTTCCTGCTCGTCTTTTTTGTCGTCGTCAGCCATTGCGTCCCACCTTCAGTTGTTTCTTGATCTTGGGCAGCGTTGCCCGTTCGTGAATTCTCAGCGCCAGTTTTCCGTCACGGGTTCCCATGGTGGCCTTATAAATGGGAATACCGTTGGCCGTGACCGTCAGAAACTCGGGGATCTCGACCGGAATGATGTCGCCTTCCTTCATCTTTGCAATGTCGCGCAGGGATATCCGCCGCCGACACACTGTGGAATTGACCGGTACATTGACTTCCTTGATGTCTTCCTGAAGAGCATTCACCCAACGCTCATCAATGTCGTCAATATCACTCTGCACCCCCGCATCGAGTACGTCGCGAATAGGCTCGATCATGGAATACGGCAGTGCCATATGCAGCTCACCGCCTCCGCCGTCCAGTTCAATATGAAAGGTGCTCACCACCACCACTTCGCTGGGGCTGACGATGTTCGCCATCGCCGGATTCACCTCCGAACTGAGGTATTCGAAATCCACTTTAAGAACAGCGTGCCAGGCTTCCCTCATGTCATGGAATACCTGATCCAGCACCATCTGCACAATGCGGGTTTCCGTCGGTGTGAATTCCCGGCCTTCAATCTTTGCGTGCCTGCCTTCGCCACCAAAGAAGTTGTCCACCAGCTTGAACACCAGTTTGGCGTCCAGCACAAACAGGGAGGTACCGCGCAAGGGGCGGATCTTGCACAGGTTAAGGCTGGTGGGCACATACAGAGTGTGAATGTACTCACCGAACTTCATGATCTGGACACCACCGGTGGACACATCGGCGTTACGGCGGAGCAGATTGAACAGGCTGATCCGGGTATAGCGCGCAAAGCGCTCGTTGATCATTTCGAGGGTGGGCATTCGCCCACGGACGATCCGGTCCTGGCTGGCAAGGTCGTAGGACTTTACACCGGCTTCGTCGGTTTCTTCATAGGTATCGATATCCCCATCGTCCACACCGTGGAGAAGGGCATCGATTTCATCCTGTGACAGTAGGTCCTGCATACGTTTTCCTGCCCTGACAAGCCGCCCGTTACCGGGGCCTATTGCACTACAAAATTCCTGAAAAGTACCTGTTTCAGAGGAGGTTCCCCCTCATTTTCCAGCACCTGGTTAATGGTCTGCAGCATGCTGTCAGCCAATGCCGACCGGCCGTCCGGCGTCTGCAGCTCCATGAAGTCACTGCTTCCCAGCAAGGTTACCAGCCGACTGCGAATCAGCGGCAGATGCAGCTCGGCGGCCGCAAGTGCTGGTTCGCCATCCGCCTCCAGGGAAAGAAAGACCTGGGCATAGCGCTGGCGGCCCCCTTCGGCCTGGATCGTCGTCACCATTGCCTTCTCTATATCGAGGTAGACGCTGGGCCTGAAGGTGCTGACCTCGGTTTCCTCAGAGGACGCATCGCCGCCACCCATGCCCGGCAGCCCTCCTCCGAGGAACCACAGGGTGCCTACCACGGACAGCCCCACGGCCAGGACAATCACCAGAACCAACAGGATAATGAGCTTCAGCTTGCCCTTTTGGGCCGGTGGGGCCGCAGGTGTGTTGTTTTCAGCCATAACCTTCCAATCGCCAGAAATCCGTCATCCGGATGGTTTTTTGGGTATATACGGGGAATGAAGCAAAGGCCGGGCCAACAGACTCAACACCCCGATTCAGGACAGCAGTTTAGCGTTGTGGGAGGGGATCGGCAAAGAAGAATCAAAGCCGGGACCCAGGGGCCCCGGACAGTACATCAGGCGAAGATATCCACTTCGCCTTTCCAGGTGAGATCCAGGGCATTGACGTGTGCCTCGGCCTCTTCGGGAGACACACCAGCCAGTTCATCACGGGCCCGGCCTTCGGCGTTCTCTGATTCACCATCGGCATCCTGCCCGTTGGTCTGCCGTTGGGCAGAGTCAGCAACATCGAACTGTTCCAGCGACAGCCCCTGCTCACTGAGCATATCCCGCAAGCGGTGGCTGTGAAGTTCCAGCTGATCCCGAACTGCCGGATTGGCCGCGTGTACCGTAATATTCGCCTGCTCCTGGTGGACCTGAACGCGGACTTCCATGGGCCCCATGTCCGGCGGGGTCAGATGAATTTCGGCGACGGACAGTTTGTTGGCGGTCAGCCAGGTCAGTTTCCCCACCATCTTATCGCCCCATTCCGCATGCCCGACCGGCACATCAACCGAGGTGGCATACCCTTTGAGACCAGTGGCATCGGCTGGCAGCCTGGCAGCCGCATTGGCCAGTTGCTGACCCGGAACATCAGCCAGTGTCTGCAGACGGCCAGCGGTCAACAAAGCGGTGTTGTCCTGAGCTCGACCGGATTCCGGCGTCAGTGCCGCCAGGGCGTCGGTCAGCTGGAAGCTGGCTGACATACCCTGCCCTGAACCCGATGTCTCACCAGGCTTGCCGCCAGGCATGCCCGGCAACCCGGCGATAATGCCGGCAAACCGCTGCATCAGGGGTGCCTGGCCAGTCGCCTTGCCTGGTAACTGCGTTGAGTTTCCTGCCATGCCTGAGGCCCCCCCTGCAGGCTCCAGCATCGCTTGCAGGTTGGCAAAGGTCAGAGATGCAATTTCTTCCGGAATGTCCACATCTGCCGGTTTTTCCCCCAGGCCATCAGCTGGCGTCACGGATTCCTCTGAGACTGCCGCCTCTCGGACAGTACCGGAAGAACGGCTCTGTGCTCCGTCTTCGGTACGCTTATCGCGTGCACCATCCGACCGGGACCTGGCGTCTGCCGGAGCATCTTTTCGCTTGTCAGGGCTGTTGCGGGCATCCTCGCGACGTTCCGCCTGTGCACGCCGGTCCGCCTGTTTGCGGTCCAGGCGCTGCTGTTCCGCCCGGGAAACCGAGTCGAACTGGCTGTCGCCGGATTTTTCATGACCCGCCGGCGCTTTTTTGCTGCCGGTATCGGGCTGCCCCCCTGGGGCCTGGGTTTGTGGTAAAACCATCTGGGACATGGCAACCTCTTGCCGCTTTTCAGGGTTGGAGTTCAGGAAATCCTCGTTACCCGATACACAGCAAAAGCGATGCCATCCTTGGAGGGCGTCGACAATCAGTCGACCAGAAAGCCCTCCAGCATCTCCCGCACCTTGCGGAATTCCGAATCAATCGCCTCCATGAGCGATGCAACCTCGTTAAAGCGTTGCTCCCGCCCGGCATTCTCTATCTCCAGGCACAGGGCGCCCAGACGGGGCGCGCCAATATTAACGCAACTGCCTTTAAAACTGTGGGCGGTTTTGACGAGTGCATCGGCATCACCAGCATCAAGCGCCTGGCGTATGGATGAGATCCGATCAACAGAATCGTTAATGTAGGTACGGATCAATACGTCAAACTCGTCCTCCATAACATCCTGAAGCTCCGCCAGTGCTTCCTCGTCAAGATGCGGCTTGTCGTTCATGACGAACCCCCGGATTGAGTGATGGCCGCGACTTTGCGGTCTCCGGCCTCTGAAAAGTGCCAATCATATACGATTTCAACGTGATTGCCCCGCTCCCTGAACGTCAGTGAGTCCGCCAGTCGCTGCAACAACATCAGCCCACGACCGGCGTAACCAGACGTTTCATCACAGGTATTGGTGTGACCCTGGTAGTCGAATCCGTGACCGCTATCCTCACAGACCACTATCAGACGTCCTCCCGAATCCGTCATTGAATGGGTTAATCGGAACTTGATGTAATGCTCCCTGACGTTACTCAGTCGGCGTTCCCGCTCGGCGTAGTAATGGCCGAACCCATCGGCGGTTTTCTTCCATTCCGACGGCAGTCCGAGAATACCGTGCTCCAGGGCGTTGGTGTACAACTCCGACAGCAGTGTGTAAACCTCGCCACTCCGGCGTCTCAGCCCGGGCACCTCCATGCAGATATGCAGCAACAGTGGCAACGGACTGAACTGGCCGAGGGTCCTGTCCCTGACCTCATAGACGCAGCGCCATTCTGCCGGCCCCTCTAATGCTGACAGCGGCACCTCTTCCGACATGGCTTCAAAGTCTTCGCCTTCGGCCATATCCAGGGTCACCAGGGTCAGGTCATCCTGATCAAGCTGGCCGCCGGAAAACGTCTTCACCTGCTCAATCACCGCATCAAAAGGATGAAGACCGTCAAGGACCTTATCCAGTGCGTGGATCACCCGACGATCGCCAAACATGTCACCCCCGGAACCTTCAGTCTCCAGCACGCCGTCAGTCATGAACATCAGCGTATCCCCGGGACGGGTCTGGATGATGGTCATTGAGGCCTCGAAGCTATTGGAGTCGAGCACACCCAGTGGCAGCTGGGACGATGGCAGCGCCCTGCGACTACCATCCTGACGGACCAACCAGCCGTCGGGCAACCCGCCGTTCCACACCTGCACCTGGTTAAGGGAAGAATCCGCCTGGATCATCGCCGCACAACAGAACATGCCCCCCGGCAGAATACGCTTGAGTTTCTGGTTGATCTCTCGCAGCACATCGCTGCCACTGAACCCCTTGGCCGTCATGCCATAGAAAATCTCCGCCACCGGCATGGCCCCGACCGCCGCCGGCAACCCATGTCCGGTAAAATCACCGATCAGTATCTGCAGGCCGCCGGCGGGACGCGGGCAGGCAAACAGAATGTCGCCATTGAAAATAGACATCGGAGAGGCGTGGAAACGGATGCTGTCAGCGTCCAGACAACCGGTGTGGGCGATGTTGTCGAAGACCCGTTTGGCGACGTGCTGCTCCTCCGTCAGCTTGCGGTTGCGTTCGTGGATCAGATCCCGCTGGTGACTGAGGGTCTGATGCATCACGCGCATACGATTGAAGGCATTGATCTTGGCTTCAATGATTACCCGGTTGTAGGGCTTGGTCAGGAAATCATCACCACCGGCTTCCAGGCAACGGGCCAGCGCATCGGCATCGGAAAGGGAGGTCAGAAAGATCAGGGGTACGAGACGCTCACCCGCCAGGGCCTTGATATTCTTCGCCGCTTCCAGGCCGTCCATGTGCGGCATCATGGCGTCCAGAAAAACAAGCTGGGGAGACGCCTGACGAAACAGCTCAACGGCCTCGACACCGTTGGCAGCATCCAGAACGTCATGACCAAGACGTCGTAGCAAAGCCTTGAGGATCAGACGATCGCTGTCGCTATCATCAGCGATCAGGATCAGCAGGGAGTGATTGCCGGTTTGTGCGTCATCCACATCGGACCTCCCGAAGGGCTTACCCAGCCTCTGTCAGCGGATAGCAAACAACTGCTCGAAGTTGGAAATGGCCAGGATTCGACGAACATCGCTGTTACAGTTTTCAATACTGATGGCGGCGCTGTCGCCACCGGCGTAATCACGAAGCAGCAGTAACATCCCGAGGGCCGAGCTGTCCAGATAGGTGGTGTCGGACAGGTCCACCACATACCCCTTGATATCCTGGTCACCATGCTCATAGGCATCACGGAAGGCCTGATGGGTACTGAAATCAAACCGGCCGTCAATCTTTATGATCAGCGTCTGACCATCCTCGCTGCGGCGCGTGTGAATAGGCATTCCTGATCCTCCGCGGGAATTTTTCCGAAAAGATATTGTACAGGTAAGGATAGCGTAGTCGGGACGTTTTGCACCCACGACACCGGCACAAAACCGTGGAATTATCGCCGTCGCCGGACAAAGGCGCGCCCGGCGGCTTCATCGGCAAGTTTTTGTTCTTTCAGGTCTTGCTCGCGTTGTTCCTGCCGCCGGCAGGTCTCTATGTATTTTTCCATGCCGCGACGTCGCTCCCAGGCTTCCTGCCATTGCCGCCGGGATTCATCCAGCCGCTCCGCGAGTATATCCAGTTGCTGTTGTTGCTGTCTGAGCACCTGATCCAGCTGGGCGATAAACGCCTGCCAGGCCTGGAGGCGGGCTACCGGCACCACTCCCTGCTGGTTCTGGCGGATCTGCTCCCGGTATTCCTGCTGGTAGCGGTTCAGGTTATCGATCTGTTCCTGCTGAGCTTCATACCGGTTGCGCGCTTCACCCATCTTTTCCAGCGCTTCCTGCTCTTTGCGTTCTTCCAGGTCCAGCACCACCGCCAGCCGCCGGGACCGGAGCATCATTCAGCCCCTCTCGCCGGTGCCGGGGCGCCGGATTTCCGGCGTTCCGGTGAACGACGCTCAGGAACCACCGCCAACAACTGGTCAATACTGTCCTGCAGCGGGGCGCTCTCATTCAGCCCCTGCTTCAGGAACTGGGTCATGTTGCCTATGTGGGTAATCGCAAAATCGGTTTCGGAATCGGAACCTTTGACGTAAGCCCCGACACTGATCAGATCCCTGGCCTGTTGGTAACGGGAATACACCTGCTTGAAACGCTGTGCCCGGGCGAAGTGCTCTTCCCCGGTTACCTGAGGCATGACCCGGCTGATGGAAGCTTCCACATCAATCGCCGGATAATGACCCTCCTCGGCCAACCGACGGGACAACACAATGTGGCCATCCAGAATCGCCCTGGCGGCATCGGCAATGGGGTCCTGCTGATCGTCCCCTTCGGTTAACACGGTATAGAATGCGGTAATAGAGCCACCACCCTGGCGTCCGTTACCGGTCCGCTCCACCAGTTGCGGCAGTTTGGCAAAAACCGATGGCGGATAGCCCTTGGTGGCCGGCGGCTCTCCCACTGCCAGCGCAATTTCGCGCTGGGCCTGGGCATACCGGGTCAGGGAGTCCATCAGCAGCAGTACCCGCTTGCCCTTGTCGCGGTAATATTCGGCGATTCGCGTAGTCAACATGGCGGCCCGCAGGCGCATCAGGGGGGAGTCATCCGCCGGGGAAGCGACAACCACGGAACGGGCCAGGCCTTCTTCACCCAGAATATCCTCGATAAATTCCTTGACCTCCCGACCCCGCTCACCAATCAGACCAACGATGGTGATATCCGCATCGGTAAAGCGGGTCATCATGCCCAGCAACATACTCTTGCCCACACCGCTGCCGGCGAACAGACCAAGGCGCTGACCCTGGCCAACGGTCATCAGGGAATTGATCGCGCGGATGCCCACATCCATGGATTCGCGCACCGGCGCCCGGTCCAGCGGGTTAATAATATCGCCGTTGAGGGATACCCTGGACTCCACTTGCAGCGGCCCCTTGCCATCCAGTGGCTCACCGCTGCCATCCACAACGCGGCCCAGCATCTGGGGGCCAACCGGCACACGACTGGCCGCCGACAAGGGCACTACCCTGGCACCAGGGCGCAGACCTTCAATGGCAGTCAATGGCATCAGGTACACCCGGTCATCCTCAAAACCGACCACTTCGGCTTCAACACTGCCGCTTCCCTGCCCCTGGATCACGCAACGGTCGCCCACCACCATGGGGCAGCCCACGCATTCCAGGGTCAGGCCCACCATGCGGGTCAGGCGTCCGGACAGTTCCGGGGCCGATTCGCGGTCAACAAATCCCTGAAGTCGCTTCAGACGGTCAGCCAGGTTCCCGGTCATCGTCCTCGCTCCCGTTGGCGTCATCACTGTCGGAGTCCAGCACGTCCCGGTGGAAATCGGTCAGGTCACCCATCATGGTATCCAGCTCTTCGCTTTCACCAGCCTCCTCGTTACCGAGCTGCTGTTCAAGCATGCCCTGAACGGCTTTCTGAAAACGCTTCTCCACCGTGAAGTCTACCAGGCTGTGACGGGTTTCGACCATGCAACCACCCCGCAGGATGCTGTCATCCTCCACTACCGAGTTGGTCGCTTCAAAACGCTCCGCCACCTGCCTGACCCATTCCGCGTCCTCCGGATTCACCAGAATGCGCACATTGTCTGTGGTGGACGGCAGCGAAGCCATGGCCTGGCGGACCACCTGCCGGATCTGGGAAGAATCAATGGACAGTTCGCGGTAAACCACAGTGCGGGCAAGAATGGTGGTCAGGTTGACCAGGGCGGTTTCCAGTTCGTCTTCGTGACGACGGATCGGAATCAGCAGCTCTCCCAGCAAATGTTCAAGCCGGTCAATGCGGGAGTCCATTTCCTTGCGGGTTTCTTCCAGGCCCTGTTCCGCGCCCTGCTCCCGGCCTTCCGCAAAGCCGGCATCGTAACCGTCCTTATGGCCCTGCTCCCGGCCTTCGTTGAAGCCGGCCTGGTAGCCGGCATCGCGACCTTCAGCGTGGCCATCTTCCCGGGCAACCTGGCGGATGTCCTCGATGTCCGCCGCCGTCAACGGTTTGACATCCCGTTCCTCTTCCCGGGCAACTTCGTTTCCCCGGGCATCAAGCAGGGGCAACTCCCAGCGCTCGTAGGCCGTCAGTTGCTCCTTGGGAATCCGGTTGAGGCTCTTGTCGGAATCTTTCATCACATCATTTCTTCGCCGGCTCCGCCCAAGGTGATCTCACCGGCTTCGGCCATACGACGGGCAATGGTAATGATGTCTTTCTGGGCAGCCTCGACCTCACTGACGCGAACCGGCCCCTTGGCTTCCAGATCGTCCTGCAGCAGCTCGGCGGCCCGCTTGGACATATTCTTGAAGATCTTGTCCTGCACCCCGTCATCGGCGCCTTTCAGCGCAACAACCAATACCTCGGATGACACTTCACGCAGCAACGCCTGGATACCCCGGTCATCGATATCCTTGAGGTTGTCGAAGACAAACATCAGATCCTCGATGGTGGAGGCCAGGTCCGGGTCCATATCCTTGATGGAATCCATCAGGTTGCCTTCAACACTGCGGTCCATGAAGTTCATGATATCGGCTGCGCGCTTGACGCCGCCAATACGGCTGGTCTGGGCAGCGGAACCACCGGAGAACTGCTTTTCGAGGATATTGTTCAGTTCCTGCAGGGCCTGGGGCTGAATACTTTCCAGCGAGGCCACCCGCATCATCACGTCCAGCCGCACCTTGTCATCCAGTGTACGGAGAATTTCAGCGGCCTGGTCCGGATCCAGGTAGGAAATCACGATGGCCTGAATCTGCGGGTGCTCGTAACGGATGATATCGCCAACTGCCCTGGGCTCCATCCATTTCAGAGTATCCAGACCCGTGGTATTGCCACCGATCAGGATACGGTCAATCAGGCTTGATGCCTTATCGTCTCCCAATGCCTGGGTCAGCATGGTCCGGATGTAGTCATCGTTGCCAACGCCGAGGCCGGTCTGCCCCCCCACCGCATCGACAAACTGATTCAGCACAAAGGTCACGTCGTCCTTGCTGACGTCCTTCATCTGCGCCATGGCCACACCAACACGCTGAACCTCCTTGGGGCCCATGTGTTTCAGTACTTCCGCGGCGTCTGCCTCACCCAGTGACATCAGCAGAATAGCAGCCTGTTCAACACGGGGAATCTTGCGCTGCGGCTTCTGGGGCGCCTGTTGGGCGCCTTCCACCGGACGGTTGGTTTCTTCAGTCATCGACATTCACCCACTGGCGCATCACCTGGGCAACCCTCGCCGGGTCTTCTGCGATCAGGCCCTTCAGTGCATTTAACTGCCTATCATAGCTGTCCGTGGCGCCCGGCAAAAGCAGCTCATCCTGTGACGACATGGCCTGGCGCAATTCATCGCCACCGTCAATCCCGTCAAGACCGCCACCATAATCACCGCCGGCATCGCCCCCACGCTCATTCCTCCCAGCGCCGGAAAGACTCTTGAGCGTCGGGCGCAGCAGCCCGAGTACCAGCACCAGGATAACCAGACCGGCCAGTACCTGTTTCATCAGATCCCAGAACCAGGGCTGCTCCCAGAAACCCGGCGCCTCGAATTGTACTTCCTCCTCGGCGGCGAAGGCGGTGTTCATCACTGTGACGCTGTCACCCCGTGCGGCGGAGTAGCCCACGGCGTCGCGTACCAGCATGTTCAGCCGCTGCAACTCCTGCTCCGGCCAGGGTTCGTAGCTGACCTCACCGGTTTGCGGATCAACCACTTTCATATCATCCACCGCCAGGGCAACGGTTACCCGCTCTACCCGGCCCAGTTCCTGGCGGACATAGCTGACGGTGCGGTCGATCTCGTAATTGCGAGTGGACTCGCGTCGTACGTTTACCGGCTGTGGCGCGGGCTCGCCGTCTTCACCTTCTCCGGCCTGGCCCGCCTGCTCCGGCACCTGGGCCTCGCCCGGGGGCTGGTTGGCCAACGCACCCGGCACGCCACCGGCCCCGCCGTTGGTGCGCTGCTCGCTCATTTCCCGTTCGCTTCTAACTGCCTGTTGTTCCGGGTTGAACAACTCTTCCGCCTGCTCCACGGAGGAGAAGTCCAGATCCGCGGTGACTTCCGCCCGGAAACGGCCATCCCCAACAATCGGCCCCACCAGTGAGGCCACACGACGGGTCAGACGCTCTTCAATACGGGTTGTGTAGTCAAACTGGTCCTTGATCTGACGACTGTCGCCGTCTGCTTCACGACCGGTCAGCAGGTTGCCGTTCTGGTCGACGACAGTCACGTTGTCCTTGCTCATTTCGGGAACACTGCCCGCCACCAGGTTGACGATGGCGGCGATATGTTCTTTTTCCGGCTTACGGCCGGCAAACACATCAAGGAATACCGACGCTGTCGGGGTGCGGGCGTCACGGACAAACACCGAGCGCTCCGGAATCGCCAGATGAACCCGGGCGGACCGGACCCCGCGCATGGCGGCGATGGTGCGGGCCAACTCACCCTCCAGGCCGCGACGGAAGCTGACAGTTTCCATAAACTGCGAGGTGCCCAGGCCACGGTCCTGATCGAGCAACTCATACCCTATGGTCTGCTCGTCGGTCACGCCCTCGGCCGCCAGTTTCAGGCGGGCGTTGTAGACTTCATCGGAAGGTACCAGCAGGGCGCCGGTGCGGGGTTCCATACGATAGGTAATGCCGCTCTGATCAAGAATGGACGTCACGTCCTGGGGATTGTAACCGGACATATCGCCGACCACCGGCTGGTAGTTCGGTTCCTGGGCCCAGAGTACGACGGCGACGCCGAGGGCGACACTGGCAGCCAGCCCTACCATCAGGCCAATCTGTCGCAGCAGATTCAGGCGATTGAAACCGAACAGCAGATCGCTGCGGCCCTCGCGGTTATCGGTATCCGAAGCTGCCGGTACGTTGGCGCTGGAGGTTTCTGCTGGTAGGCTCGCCATGGCTCTGCTCCGCTATTACACCGGCATGTTCATGATATCTTCGTAAGCCTTCACTACCCGGTTACGAACCTGGGTCAGCGCTTCGAAGGAGACCGAGGCTTTCTCGGAGGCAATCATCACACGGGTAATGTCCACGTTGGGATCACCCATATCGTAGGCCGTCTTCAGGTCGCTCGAGGTTTGCTGCAGCTCATTCACACTCCCCACGGCCTGACTGAGCATATCGCTGAAACTTGAGGTTTCCCGGCCCTGCTCAACACGCTGGGGGCCATCAATTCTACCGCGAACGTCATTGTCCTGTTCAACACGCTGGTTCTGCATCATCTGCGAACGCATGTTGCGGATTTCCGACAGCACATTGTTGATATCTGCACGTTCGACCATTATTCACTCCCCCGGGATTGGCTGCTTCAGCAACACCCCATTGAACTCTGATTCTGTTACCCCGTAGAAAGCAAACAGCAGGCCAACAAGATTTATTTCTTATTTTTCATTAAATTACAGACACACATTGAGATGAAAATCAGGAAAGCGACGGGGATTTGACAGAAAAAAAGGGCACCGCGAGGCGCCCTGAGGAAGGAGTGGAGACAATCCGGATCAGGCCATAGCCAGCTCCGAGTCCAGGTCAATGCCTGCATCACGCATCTGGGCCAGCTTGTATCGAAGGGTCCGGGGGCTGATACCCAGTTGCTCAGCCGCCCGATTACGGCGACCGCGCTCTTTTTTCAGCGTGTCTATGATGATACGGAACTCTCGCTGGCGCAGATCATCCCCAAGCGCAACCTGGCCACTTTCTTCTATGGCAGCGACCGGTGAGCCCGCATTACTGGCAGACACGACGTCCTGCTCCGCTGGCGCAGATACCGACTCCGGAGCCTGAGCCATCACCGGCGCACTGCCATCCACGCGACCGTTGATCCCCAGTTCGAGGCACAGGTCACTGGCATGAATCACGTTGCCCTGATGCAGCACCAGCGCCCTCTGGATAGCATTATCCAGCTCCCGCACGTTCCCCGGCCAGGGGTGGCTGACCAACGCCTGCCGGGCATCGCCGGCAAAGCTGACGCCGGTGAGCTTCATCTTGCGGCAGTGCTTTTTCAGCAACGCCGTGGCCAGTGGCATGATATCCAGGGAGCGATCCCGCAGCGGTTGCCAGTGCATTGGAAACACCGTCAGTCGGTAATAGAGATCTTCCCGGAACTTGCCCTCGCGGACGTACTCACTCAGATCACGATTGGTGGTGGCAACCACCCGTACATCCAGGGTAATGGTCTTGCGACCGCCGACCCGCTCAACCTCCCGCTCCTGCAGCACACGCAGCAACTTGGACTGAAGCCCCAGGTCCATTTCAGAAATCTCATCAAGCAGGATGGTGCCGCCATTGGCCTGCTCGAATTTACCGGGCGACGAAGCAACCGCGCCGGTAAACGCGCCTTTTTCGTGGCCAAACAGGATGGCCTCAAGCATGTTTTCGGGGATAGCTGCACAGTTAATCGCTACAAACGGCTGGTCGGCGCGGGGCGATTGCTGATGAATGTAGCGGGCCAGCACCTCTTTACCGGTGCCACTCTCGCCGGAAATCATGACGGTGGAATCACTGGCAGCGACTTTCGCCGCCAACTGGAACATGCGTTTGCTGATCGGGTCCTCGGCCACCGGCTCGTCCCCCCTGGCTTTCTCCCGGGGCCCGCCCACCACTTTGGTGACCGCTTCGACCAGGACCTGGGGCTCAAAGGGTTTCACCAGGTAATCAATAGCGCCGGACTGCATCGCGGACACCGCATGGCTGATCTGGCCGTATGCGGTGATCAGCATCATCGGCAGCCCGGGATACAACCGCTGCACCTCCCCCAGAAGATCGTGGCCGGACATGCCAGGCATGTTGACGTCGCTGACCACCATATCCACTGGAGATTCCGCCAGCCGCGCCAGCGCTTCTTCGGCGTTGGCAGCTTCACGCACCCGGAATTTTGCCAGCTCCAGGGTTGTAACCAGCGCTTCCCGCAAGTCATGGTCGTCCTCAACGATCAGAATCTGGGCCTTGGCCATGGTTGCCTCCAATGATTGTTCTTGATTAACCAACGAGCGGCAGGGTCAGGGTCGCCACCGCCCCCCCCTGCTCCGGGGATTCAATGGCAAACCGCCCCTGGTGCGCTTTTACCACCGCCTGAACAACGGCCAGCCCCAGGCCAGTACCGTGAGACTTGGTGGTGTAGAACGCTTCCATCAGCTGTCCGGCCTGGCCGGTTTCAAACCCCGGACCGTTGTCCGCAACACGAATCATCAACTCGCCTTTCACAGGAACCAGCTGAACCACCACCCGGGTTGCACCGGCTTCCACGCTGTTGTTCACCAGATTGGTACAGGCGCCGACCAGAGCATCGCGATTACACATAACCCGGCAGTCGTCGACCTGGCTGTCCAGATGAACGTTCACGCCGGCCGCCAGTTTCAATCCGTCCAGCGCGGCCCCCAGGGCACTGACCAGCGTCTCAGCAGACAGCTCTTCTGCCAGCCGGGTTTCCCCGCGGGCAAAGATCAGCATGTCACGCACCTGCTGTTCCAGATGTGTCAGCCGTGACATCAAGCGGGACGCACAGCGCTGGCGCATCTCTTCGTCGAGGTCTTCCTGGCTGAGATGGCCACCATAGAGAATAGCGGCGGATAATGGCGTGCGGATCTGGTGCGCGAGGGAGGCCACCATTTTACCCATGGCCGACAGTCGCTGGGCGTGAGCAAGCTGTGATTGCAGGTGACGGGTTTCTGTCAGGTCGGTCAGCAGTATCAGCTGCCCCGGCTGGTTTTCCATGGTCCGGATTTCGATACTGACCCGCCGGCCGTCTTTCAGGGACACTTCGTGACCATCGTCCCGGCGCGGCGCGAAACAGCGGCGGATCACATCCACCCAGCGTTCACCATCCAAGGGCTCTCCCAGCAGGCTGATTGCCGCGGGGTTGGTCTGGGTGACCACACCCTGGCTGTCCAGCACGACAACGCCGGCAGGTAGCGCAGTCAACAGCGTCGACAGCCGGTCTGCGAGTTCTTCCTTCTCTTCCAACTCCTGCTGGCGCTGCAGCGATTCTGCGGTCAGCTCTCCGGACAGCTGGTTCACCCGGGATTCCAGCGTGCGGTAGGAGTCGGTAATCTGTCGCGACATCTGGTTAAACAGTTCGAGGGCCGAACCCACAGCCTCGTCGTCCTGTTCCGGAAACAGAGCGGTAACCTTGTCGTTAACATCCGCTGCGGCGTTGGTCTGCGCCTGCTTCGCGGAAGACTGAACAACAAACTGTAGCTGACTCATAAACTCGTCCCCTGACTCACCCGAACACCGGGTCAAACTCTACGGATGATTTCTTTTCGGGGGACTTAAGCCAGCATCATGCCAACTTAAATTTTTGTTTATATTTCAGCAGGAAAGAAAAATCACCAGCCTGGAAACGACGATTTTACGTCGGCCAGAAACGACGACGGCGCCTCGGGTTACAAACCTTTGACGCCTTCGATTCTGTGTACTTTGCGGGATGATTTGACTGGGGAGTGGAGAGTCAGGAGTCCTCGGACTCCCCCTCTCGAAGCCCATACTTGCGAACCTTCTCCACCAGAGTCGTCCGCCGAATCCGCAGCTTCTCCGCCGCACGGGCAACCACACCACTGGCCTCATCCAGCGCCTGCTGAATCAGCTGCTTTTCAAGGTTCGACAGGTAGTCCTTCAGGTCGATGCCATTGACCGGCAGCAAGGCCGGCGCATCCAGGCCCACCAATCCCGGAATGCCGGACGGCATGCCGGAATCCTCGATGGGTCGGTTTTCGTCATAGTCGTCCACGTAGCGGAACTTTTTGGGCAGCTCCTGAACGCCGATGACGCCATAAGGGTGCATGATCGCCAGGCGCTCCACCAGGTTGGCCAGCTCCCGCACGTTGCCCGGCCACTCATGTCGGCACAGACTCATGATGGCGGCGGAATTCAATCGCAACGAACCGCGCTTCTCCTTTTCCATGCGTGAGATCAGTTCGTTGATCAGCAACGGTATGTCTTCGACGCGATCCCGCAACGATGGCATCTCAATGGGGAAGACGTTGAGACGGTAATAGAGGTCTTCGCGGAAGTCTCCGGTTTCGATCATGTCTTCGAGGTTCTTGTGGGTGGCCGCAATCACCCTGACGTCGGCAGACAGGGTGCGGTTGCTGCCAACGCGCTCAAACGTGCGTTCCTGCAGCACCCTCAGGATTTTCACCTGCATATTCAGGGGCATGTCGCCGATTTCATCCAGGAACAGGGTGCCCCCTTCGGCCATTTCGAACCGCCCGACCCGTGCCGTGATTGCGCCTGTGAAGGCGCCTTTTTCGTGACCGAACAGTTCACTTTCCAGCAACTCGGCGGGGATCGCACCGCAATTCACCGGGACAAAAGGCTTTTCACGGCGACTGGAGTGGTAGTGCAGGTTTCGTGCAACCACTTCCTTGCCGGTGCCGGACTCGCCGGTGATCAATACACTGACTTCCTTATCGGCCACCTGCTGCATCAGCTCGCGCACTGACTGAATGGTACGACTGGTGCCAACGAGGCTACGGAACAGTTGCAGGCCGCGCTGCTGGCCGCGCTTCTGGGAGCGGGTGAACTGGTCGTGGTAGATCTGGGCGCGGTAGAGCGAGTCCACGAACTTGGTGTACGTAAGGGGCCATGACATCCGGGCGATGATACGCCCGCGATCATCTTCGGATACGCCTTTCAGCGGCGGATCGCCTATCATCAGGAGGGGAACACCCTGAAGCTTGCTGCACAGATCAGACACGGTTTCACTGATCTGCCGGTCTTCGCCATTCAGGATGACCACGCTGATGGAAGCCAGCGCCTCAGAGTCGCCGCTGGCCAGCAGTGTACGAGCGTCTTCGCCTGAAAATATCTGTTCTTCGCCAATAAACTCCAGAACGGTAACAATATCGTGGCGGCGGGATTCGTCCTCGCTCAGCACCAGCACTTTGTTATTTTTGGACATCCACATGAATCTCTTGGAAGGATTTGTGCGGTATTTAAGACCCTAAGAGCCCGGGAGTCAATTTTATGACGCTATTTGGAGCGGTTTGTTGAAACGCTTTGGTACGCGCGAGCTGCATTCTTGTTACGGTTCACTCCTTTCAGGGCCTGTTCCGCCTCCTGACGAGATTCCGCTGCCCCGGCGCTGGCGGCGTCGCAGAAGGTCTGGAGACGTTCCAGACGCTCCCTGACCGGCTCCACCGACACCTCACCCGCTTCCAGTTGCGCCATCACAGGCTCAACCGTAGCCTTTACCTGGCTATTGAGCTCAGCCAGTCGATCCCAGTCCTTATCGGCCAATGCGCCGGCAAGCGCCTCGATCAGTTGGTCCATGACCTTGAGATGGTTCGGGGTTCCTGTCATTCATGATTCTCCTGTGCTTACCAGAGCGACCCCGACTGCGGGCGGAAGATGCTCTCCCGCCCGGCGCCCTCACTACCGGCGCGCAGCCCGTCGGGCGGCAGAGGCGGTGAACTGGTTGCCACGGAACCCCGGGTTGAAGTTGTACGCGGGGAAGCCGTCATCCAGGCCGTCAATGTAGTAGCGTTTGGCTTTAAGATCGTACGTCATCTCCATGGTAGTCCAGAACGCCGGCTCACTGTAATAACTGATATTGTGCGCTTCGGAAACGCGCCACAGATTACCCTCGGCATCGTACTCCTCGGACGCCAGAATCTGCCAGCTGTCTTCATCCACATAAAAGACCCGGCGGGCGTATATATGGCTGATGCCCGTACGCAGGACGGCTTCCACCACCCATACCCGGTGCAGTTCGTAACGCGTCAGTTCCTGGTTGATATGGCCAGGGCGAATCACATCATCGGGGCGGACCTCGCCATCGTGCAGCTTGTAGGCGTTGTAGGGAACGAAGATTTCCCGCTTGCCCTTGAGCTCCCAGTTGTACTGATTGGGCGCACCGTTGTACATGTCCTTCTGGTCAACCGAGCGCAGGGAGGAAGAGTTCGGTAAGTCGGTTTCATAGGCCAGGTTCGGAGAGCGGCGCAGGCGGCGGGATCCGGCATCGTAGCGCCAGGCCAGTCGGGGCGAGCGGATCTGGTCGAGGGTTTCGTGGACCAGCGTAATGGTTCCCGCCAGATTGGATGGCGCGATGGTGTCGGTCTTCAGGTAGAAGATTTTGTTGTCGATGTCATCCAGGTCCGCGCCGCTGCGGCTGTAGGCGAAGAAATAATCGTACTCGTTGACCACCTGATTGAACGAACCATTGACCTGGGGCGTTGCAGAGGCGCTACGGAACGAAATCTCCTCACCGCGATAACGCAGGATGTGGTTCCAGATCACCTCCAGGCCATTCTTCGGAATCGGAAACGGGCTCGTCATGATGGTGTCCCTGACGCCATTACCGTTGTCCAGCAACTCGGCGGAGACTGCATTCTCGCGGAACTTGTCATACACCTGGTCAGGAAAAGCGGCAGTACGACGCGTCTGGTAGACCGGCATGAAAAAATCCGGGCCGTACTGTTCAAGCATACGGACATGGCCGTCGGTCAGCTTGTCACGGTACAGGTCAAGATTCCCCCGGGTAATCACAAACAACGGCTCGTCTTCCGGGAAAGGGTTAATTTCGACGCTACCGGGCTCCCAGCCTGCTGGTGGTTGCGATAATCCACCAGTCCACTCCGGAATGCTGCCAGAAGCGTTCGCCTGCTTTTCGGCCCCCACCGGGGTCAGTTCACTGTCCAGCTTCCGCGCCTCGGACACACTGACAGCCGCTGCCACCTGGCCGCTTACAAACAACGCCAATAAGGCAACGCCTGTAACCAATTGCTTACGCATCCCTCACTTACCTCCGTTATACCGATGACACCCCGCAACACTCTGCAAGGCGACCCACCCTGGCAACACATCAAAATCGTGCAAATGTCGTTCAATGGGCAGCCTTTTTGCCAAATTCAAACGATCGTTTCAACTTAATGTTTGTGTTTTCTTGTTAAACCTATAGGTAGCAACACGGGGGAGGAAATCCATCGCTGAAAATGGTAGACTGTCAAATTAATCTGAAGCGCACTCTTGTCTCGCTTTTGCGCGCCCAACCCGTTTGGCAGGAAACCATGGCATCACAGTGGCATTCACTGGTATCGCAAAAACTGTTTATGGCCAGGACCTTGCTGCGCCAGGTCGATAGCGACGCGAACACCGCTGACCCGCATCGGGCATTGCAACGGGAAGCAGCGATCCAGGGAACCATTGAGCTGGCGTTGCGCGCCCGCAGTCTGTTGCTGGTTATGATCGCCCGCATATACCAGCAGAAAAACGAAGAGCCGGAATCTCTGGCAGCCCTGGCATCACTACTGGGAACCGAGTTGCCGGAAATCGCGGAACTGCTGGCATTGGCTCATCAACCAGGAAGCTGGTGGAATCTTCTGGATCAACTGGATGCCGCCCAGGGCAAGCCGCCAGCCACACGGAAAACGGTCAGCGCGGAGAACATTATTGCAGTTTCTGCGGAAACGGGACCAGATCGGTCGTCACAAGGACTTAACACATTGCTCGACGCGCTCAAACAATTCGCTGACACCCTGGAAGAGCGTCACAGCGAGTGGTAAATCGCATGACACAGCAGGGTAGGAATCAACAGAAAGGTTATTTGAATGTCACCATCTTTTTTTGAAATCGTACAACTGAGCGATGGCGATTATGCCCTGCGTCGCATTGATGACGATGCCGCACCGCTGGTACGCATTTCATTCTCTTCAGAAGCACGCGAAATGATGGAAGACCGCGACATGGCGGTAGCCAAAGCCATGATTGCCGCCGGCATCGAGGCGGTTGGCAACGTCACCCACGATATCGACTGGGAAGAGGATGAACTGGAAACCCAGGACGTCCAGCCTTCCTACACACTTCACTGACTTCACCCCCGGCCAGCGCATCATCAGCGCTGACGCAAGACCACTCCGTGACTGTTCCCCTGGGCGGACGCCTTCTGCAGCGTCTCCAGGGCTTCCCGGCTGAGTTTCCGGGTCCACATCACGACCGCGTGGCAGGTACCGGCGCTGAGCGCACGCTCAGCCAGATCACGCGCCGGGTAATCCGGCGTGGATCTCAGTACCAGCAATTCACCAGCGACAATACCGTGCATCTTCTGCCATTTACTGACCAGGGCCTGGGGCGGATCAATCCAGGCCAACCAGCGTTTTTCCTGGTTGAGCTGAGTCAGCATCGGCAACAATAGCTGAAAATTCTCAACCTGGCCTTCCGGCAGGATAATCTCGGTTACGTTGCCAGTCACCGGCGCAGACGCAGGGTCTGCTCTCCGGCCCCGGGCAGGTCCCGTGCGAACAACGGACGATTTCCCCGAATGCCTGGCAGACGCCTGGTAGCCACAGGCTGCCGGTGAATAAGCCAGATTCTGGTTAAAACTGAGTTGTTCCATGATACGCCTCGCCTTCAAGTTGACCGTTGCGGATCAGTGCATGTCCGAGCGACGGATAACACCAACACCAAGCCCTTCGATGAACAGTTCCTGTTCCGAGAGGTCCACCTCGATCGGTTCAAACTCCTCGTTCTCTGCGATCAGGTATACCTTTGCACCATCCTTGCGGAAGCGCTTGACCGTCACTTCCTCCCCGACCCGGGCCACCACCACTTGTCCGTTATGCACATCCTGGGTGCGATGAACCGCCAGCAGGTCGCCGTCAAGAATGCCAATGTCCTTCATGCTCATACCGCGAACCCGTAGCAGGTAATCCGCCGACGGAGAGAAGAAGTCCGGCTGCAGGGTGCAGTGATCCTCTATGTGCTCCTGGGCAAGGATCGGACTGCCCGCTGCGACCTGACCGATCACTGGCAGGCCGGGGTCCTCCTCCGCTTCCGGCAGACGAATACCCCGGCTTGCCCCCGGCACCATCTCGATGGCGCCCTTGCGGGCCAGGGCCCTGAGATGCTCCTCTGCAGCATTGGCGGAACGAAAACCGAGTTCTGCTGCAATTTCCGCGCGGGTAGGCGGATACCCGGTTTCGTCAACGTAACGCCGAATGATATCCAGTACCTGGGTTTGTCTTGCTGTCAGCTTCATGCGGTTGCCCCGTTATCCCTGTCTTTATATACAGTGATTTGACTATATACAGTGTTTTATCCAGTGTAAAGATCAGTTCCTGTATTTTTTGTCAGCATGCGCCGGGATGCACCACATACGGTCTGTGATATGGTAAGGCCAACCCATTGAGGAGGCACAGGAATGAGCGACCAAAAGGCATGCAGGATGCCAGACATTCTCAGGACCGAATCCGGCGAAGAACGCCGTGTTGGCGTTGAAATTGAACTGTCCGGACTGAGTTACGAAACCCTGGTGCAACTGAGCGAAAAACTCCTGTCCGGGCAAGCCCGCCAAGCCTCCCGCTATGTGGCGGAGCTGGACACCGATCTGGGCAAGTTCACTATCGAGCTGGATTCCGACCCTATCAAGGATCTGGACCTTCAGGATGAGAGGCTGCCGCAGTCCATGCGGGAACTTGGCGGTCAGGCCATGGAGTTCATTGATGCCGCAGCGGAAAAGATCGTTCCACTGGAGATTGTCAGCCCGCCGCTGCCTTTCACGTCACTTGAGCGGGTGGAAGCACTGTGCGACGAACTCAGAAAGGCTGGCGCCCTCGGCAGCCGAGAGACCCTTTACTATGCCTTTGGCCTGCAGCTTAACCCGGAACTTCCGGATCTCGGGGCAGACACCCTGGTGCGTTATCTCCAGGCGTTCGCCATCCTGTATGACTGGCTGAAATCCAGACATCAGATTGACATCAGTCGCAAGTTCACCAGCTATATTGAACCCTGGAGCAGCACCTACACGGACATGCTGATTGCCGGTGACTACGCTCCGGATATCAAACAGCTGATGCGGGACTACCTGAAGTACAACCCTACCCGCAATAAGGCGCTGGATCTGCTGCCGCTGTTCGCCCACCTGGATAAAGCAGTGCTGGCGGAATTTGTCGAAGATGAGCGCATCAAGAGCCGGCCAACCCTGCACTACCGCTTGCCGGACTGTGATATCGACAATCCACGGTGGCACTTTTCCACCGTCTGGAATGACTGGGTGGTACTGGAACAACTGGCCAATAACGCCGAGGATCTGGCGGAGCTGAGAGAAATGTTCCGGCAAAGCCGCAAACTGAGCATTCGCAATCTCACTCTGAGCTGGCTTGATACCTGCGAGCAATGGCTGCGTAACAGGGACTATGTCTGACCCTATCGACGAAGCACCCGAACAGCCGGGGCTGACCATCGGCATCAGTGGGCCCGCAAGGCGCAGCACCGCACACCGCCTGATCAGTCTGGCGCTGCGTTTGCACGGGGCGAAGATCCACTATATTCGCCCTGGCTCCAGGGTAGACGTTGCCTTGCTGGATGGGCTGGTACTGTCGGGCGGCACTCACGTTCACCCGGAGCTCTATGGCCAACAGCCGACCGTGACCGCCCGTTACGACCACCGGCGCGACCAGACCGATCACAAGCTGCTGGCAAGGGCGGAACAGCTCTACATCCCGGTGCTTGGCATCTGCCGGGGCGCACAGTTCATCAACGTGTTCCACGGCGGCTCGCTGTGCCAGAACGTCACCCCGCTGCGGATAAACACTCGTCACCGGCCACTGTTGCTACCCATGCAAACGGTGAGGCTGGTGAAGAACTCCCGGCTCGGCCGCCTGATGCATAGCCCGGTCATCGGCGCCAACCGGATCCACAGCCAGGCAATCAAACGCCTGGGGCGTGGTCTGAGAGTGGTCGCCCTGGACAATGACCACTTTGTGCAGGCCATCGAAAACACCGGCCACCAGTGGTTGATGGGCGTGCAATGGCACCCGGAATACCTGCTTTACCACGGCGGCCATCGCCGCATCTTCAGCCACTTTGTCCATGCTGCCCGGGCACGAAAGCTCGAGCGCCTGGAAGAAGAAACCGACGAAGCAACCTGACAACTGTAACCAGAACGGAGATCTGACCATGTTTTATGCACTTAAAAGGCATTTCGTAACCGGCCTGGCCGCTACCCTGATTCCGCTGGCCGCACAGGCCGGGGAAGTGAGCCTGAGCGGCGAGGGTTCGGTAAAATACGCCCCCGATAGCGCCCGCCTCCAGTTCACGGCCAGTGCCGAGCACAACCTGCCTGCCAAGGCCTCGGACAAGGTCAATGAGTTGATGGGGCAGTGGCGTGACAGCATCGGTGAGTACCGGGACCAGCTCAACGATTACAGCGATGCCGACGTCAACCTGTACACCCGCACCCTGCCGGTCCAGGAGCGTGATCAGGAACCCCGGAAAATGGCCGTGGCCTCGCAAACCGTGAGCTTCACGATTGACGACCTGACGCTGCTCAACCCATTGCTGGAACAGGCCCAGAAACTGGGGCTGGACTACCACCTCGGCGCCGGGAACTTTTACCATTCCGACGAGCAGGGACTCGAAAAAGAGGCCCTGGCACGAGCCATTGCCGATGCCAGATCCCGTTGTGAGTTTGTCGCCAGCCAGCTCGACCAGAGCTGCGGTGATGTGGTCAACATCAGCGTCAATGGCGGCCACCGGCCCATGCCAATGATGATGGCGGAAGCCAAATCCCGCTCGGATGCGGTGTCCAGTGTTGGAGACCGGGAACTCCAGGCCAGCGTCAGCGCCACGTTCGAGCTGGATTAAAAGTCCCGGGTGTAGAAGATGTCCAGGGAAGCAGCCAGGCCACTGGCTGCTTCCAGATAGAAGTAACGGCCCAGATCATATCGCAACGCCACCGTGGTAATGGGCTCGAAGATACCCACCCCATACCGCAGGCTGAGCTCATCGGTGATGTAACCGCTGGCAACAACGGATGCCTCGTCCCCCGTGCCTTCCGCTTCCAGCATCAGGTTGCGAATACCCAGTTCATCCCCGATTCCCTGAGTGAGTTTACTGGCCTGGGTAAGTCCCAGCGACAGCGCCGCACGACTCATTTGCCCTTCATCTCCCCGGCCCTGGGGCGGTCTTCCGAGGATGACGTAAGACAGGGCATCGCTTTGAGGCATTGAGGGCTCGGAGAAGACTTCCGTTTTCGGTTCACTGACCGGCCCACTGAGCCGAATCCCGGCAACCACGGTATCCACATGGCGTACCGCTTCAATATCCAGATATGGCTCGGTAAGCGGCCCGACAAACACTATCCGTGCCCGGCGCAGCTCCAGTTCCTGACCGTAGGCCTCGTACTGCCCGTTCCTGAGCTGCAGAGATCCCCGGGTATCCATGTCATTGCCAATACGCAGCGTGCCCTCAAGGTCGCCGGTCACCCCGAACGCGGCGAAGGTGACCTGGTCCTCCCCTACCACCACGGTGACATCCATGTTGAGGGACCGAACGGCGGGTTCGTCCTGTTCCACTCCCACAATCACCTCATCCTCTGACACCGACACCGCCTGTTCCGGAAGCGCCTGTACTTCGATTTCACCCCTGGGCACGTCCACCCGTCCGGTGACCGACAAATCTCCGTCCCGATAAGCCAGGGTAATATCCGGCGCAACCTCCACCCGGGCATAGGGGTCATAAGTCACTGGCAGGCGGTCCCCGGTGATGGTCACCTCCACGGCCGGCGATGTTTCCCAGGACAGCTCGCCAGACAACCTGCCTTCGCTGCGGTCATTGCTCTTCCAGCGACCACTCAGATCCGCTGAGTAACCCTTCAGCGTCAGCGCGAGCACCACGTCTTCCAGTGGCAGAGGCAGCGAAGGATCCACAAAACGACCACCGCTGAGGGCGATTTCACCATTGACCGCCGGTTTCATCAGCGGTCCGGACAGCTGCCCCTGCCCATTGATTTCGCCCTCGACTTCGTCCAGGCCGGCAACAACGCCAGCCAGCGCAATATCCAGTCCCTCCAGACTGAAATCACCACTGACAGTGCGGTTCCCGGCAGTCGGATCAACCGACAGGTTGACGGCAAAATCCCCGAGTTCCGGCCCGGACAGCCGCACAGCCACATCCGCCACTTGCGGCTTCATATCCACGTCCACTGTGAACATGTCGTGGCGCAATGTTTCCCAGTCCTCCTGAACCAGCACCTCGAACTCGCCAGCCCCCGCGTCGAGGGCGATCGAACCATCCGGGCCCTGGTCCGTCATGGCCAGATTGATATTGGCGTTGATCCGCGAACGCCAGCGCAGGGTTTCCGGGAGCAGCGAAGCAAGGGACTGGGACGGAAAGTTACTCACCCGGTAAGCCACTTGCGGATTCGGCATCAGCGTCTGGTCTTCCCCACAGATCGAGCTGTCCTGCCAGCGCCAGCAATGGGCGCCCAGAGCCAGCGCGCCCTGGTTGTCATACTCAAGTTGCGCCGGCTGCTCCAGGGTCCAGGTCTGGGACTGGCCCGGCAGGTCGAGCTCACCGCTGTCGAGGAAACCACGCCAGCTGTCCCAGGCTTCACCAGCGCCGCCCGCCAGAGCCAGGTTGAGGTCAGCTTCTTCATGGACCGCGCGAACCGTTAACCGGTGCTCCTGCTGCGTGCCCGACAGGTCCAGCTCCACTCGCTCCAGGCTTTGGCCACCCGCGCGGATGGCATCCGCTCTTGCGCTGGCGTCCAAAACCAGGCCACTGGCAAGACTGGCTTTGACCTCTGCATTCGAGATGGCCACCTTGTCCTGCCATACCAGGTCATTTGCGGTAACGCTCACCTCGCCCTGGGGATCTTCGGGACTTCCGCTGACCGTCAGAGACGCCCTCAACTCCCCCGCCAGCCCAGGTACCAGGATGTCCGGCTCCGGCACCTGGATATCCAGGTTACCGGCAATCTCGGAGCCCCAACGGCCACGACCATGGATCCGGTTTTTGCCAACCTCAAGGTTCAGGCCCGCGACATCCCAGACACCCGCCACAGCTTTCAGCTCGCCGCTGGTCGTGGCCGGCTTATCCTGCCAGGTACCGGAAATCTCCCAGTCGGCTACCATGTCCGGTAGCCCATCATCCGCCAGTTTCCCCTGGCTGTTGAGATCGCCGCTCAGGTTGGCCTCGAGGATCGGCACCCAGTATCCGGGGTTAAACTCATCGAGGGTCAGGCCGGCATTCCAGGCCAGTTGCCCGGCAAAATCGATATCCGCATCACCGGTAAGAGAGCCGGCACCGGTCCTGACCGTCAGGTTGGTCAGTGACACCGTTTCCAGGTCACCCTCCAGGGCCGTCTCAAGATCCGCATCCCCCAGGGGGCCAGACACGGCAGCGTTCAGCCGGGCGTTGTAGCGGTTATCACTATAGGAGACCTCGCCCTCCAGGCGACGAAGAGCAACCGGCGGCTCCTCGAAGTCGGGAATCAGGCTGTACCAGGGGAAAGACTCCAGACCGATGTTGGCAGTCGCACTCAGGGTTTCCTCCCAGCTTACATCCCCCTGAACCTGCAGGGTGCCTTGTTCCGAACCCTCACCGGGCCCGGCCATCTCCAACACCAGGTCCGATACGCCGGTGGTCGTCAGCAAGCCACGGAGCGAGGTTTCAATCCCCCCCCGCGTACCCGGCAATGTGGTCGTGGAGCGGGTAACGAAGCCTTCTTCAAGGCTGCCATTAACAGACAGTTGCCAGTCTTCCAGGATCAGGGTCGGTGGCAGGGTATCCAGTACGAGGAACGACGGCGACTGGAGATTGAGCCTGGCGGGCAAACGTTTATCCAGTGGCGCGAGCCGACCTTCAATGGCGGCTGCGAGGTAACCGCTGCTGCGTCCGGACACCCTGAGATCCCTGGCGCTGCCCGTCAGGTTCAGGGCCAGTTGCCAGTTATCGCCTCCGGGGGGCGGCAGCGACACATCCACGTTCAGGTCCAGCGGCCAGTCACCACGGGTTTCCATGCGTCCGGCGGCGTCCACGGCAATCTCGTCCAGACGGTAATTCACCCGGTCGATCACCCAGTCGGTCCCGGATCCGCCGGCTTGCAATTCCAGCCGGTCCCAGACCTTGCCGTCATTCATGGTGAACGGGCCCAAACGCACGTCGCCAATTCGCACACCCAACGGCAGGTTGACCAGCGGCAGATCGATATCTTCCCGGGGCTCTTCCGGTTCCGATGAAGGTTGCAGTTTCAGATCAATAGCATCGGCATGGAGGGTGTCCAGGCACAATTCCTTGCTGAACAGGCAGCCCGGGGACCAGTCCACCACCACCGCATCCAGGCGAAGTCCGACACCATAACCCTGCCACCGGACCGATTCGGCTTCCCAGTAACCAAACAGAGACCCCCTGTCTCCTTCGGTCTGCAGTCCTGGCACCTGATCAAGCACCCACGCCGTACCAGCCTCAGAGCGCAGCACCACCAGCGCTATGGCGACCAGGATAATCGGCAGCAGGACAACCGTCAGTACCACAACCAACAGCCAGAAACGCCAACTGCGACGCTTGCTACCGTGATCGGCGGTGCCCTGGCTCTCAGGCTCTGTTGTTGATTCCCTTTCCACGTCCGTCACAGCTCCGGCCCCATCGAGAAGTGAATCCGCCAGTCACCACCAAATTCATCATCCAACCCCTTGGCGATATCCAGGCGCAAAGGCCCCACCGGGCTCACCCAGCGAATGCCCATGCCTGCCCCGGTCGCCAGCGGATCGAGCAGGTCGTCCACCGCGTTGCCCCTATCGACAAAAGCGGCCACCCGCCAGTTCTGTATGAATTCATACTGGTATTCGACACTGCCCACCATCAGGTAACGACCACCAACGGCCACGCCGTCCTCATCTTCCGGTGACAGGGTTTCGTAGCCATACCCCCGCACGCTCTGGTCCCCGCCTGCAAAGAAACGCAACGACGGCGGCACGTCATCAAAGCGATTGGTGGCCACCGCTCCCATCTGGAAACGCGCCAGGAACCGGTGTTTATTCGCCAGGGTATACAGCCCCCGGACCAGGAAGTTCACATGGAGAATATCCGCATCGGACAACACTTCCCGGTGCGCCCCGGTCACGTCGAACTGGACCCGATACCCCCGGGAAGGATCCAGTGGCGAGTTGGCGTGCAGTTTTGAATAGCCCAACCCCGGCAGTAACAGGCTACTCGTGTCCTCTTCACCGTCACCGATCCGAAAGCGTTCGCCCTCCCATCGCAGGGAGGCCACCTGCATCCATTCGGAATCCAGCTGATGCTGCCACTGCTGACCGAAGGTGAGCCTTTCGGATTCCACATCCTCAATATCCTCACGCTGATACCCTGCGCTCAGGCGGATGGAATCTGTCATCGGCGGATCCAGGGGCAGCTCATACCAGGTACTGAGGCTCTGGCGTGGGCCGGACAATTCTGTTTCCGCGCCCCGGCGATGGCCCATGGGGTTGATCCAGTGCTCTCGCCAGTTGCCCCGGAGACGCGGGCCAACGTCCGTGGAGAACCCCACACCGGCCGCAACGGACCTGGGCGGACGGGTCCTCAGGTTGATCGTGACCGGAATGACCCGGTTCTCGGCACTGCCGGGAGACGCATCAATGTCCACTCCGGAAAAGTAACCGCTGTTGGACAGATCCCGGCTCAACCTGGCAATTTCATCGGCATGGAAAGGTTGCCCGGGAGCAAAGGTGACAAACCGTTCAAGGAGGTCGTTCTCAAACCCATGCCCCTCTGCAAAGCTCACCTCCCCAAGCCGGTACCGCTCTCCGCTGCGAAAACGGATGACAATGTTCGCGGTTCTTTTTTCCGGATCCACCTCCAGCTTGCGGGTGACAAACTCCCCGTCAAAATAGCCCAGCACCCGGGCGCGGTTCTGGATCGACTGCCGCAGGGTGCTGTATTGACCGTGGTTCAGCACGTCCCCCTCCGCCGGTGACTCCGGTATGGCGCCCAGAAAGCCGCCATCATCCGATGCCGGGCCTTCAATCACCACTTCGCGGGAGGCGATGCGCACCGGCTCGCCGGGTACCACCCTCAACGTCAGTTCGGACAGCGCGTCCTCCCCCTCACCTTCCGCCACGCTCCACTCAATGATGGGACTGTAGTAGCCGAGCGCTTTCAGCGCCTGCTGTACCTGCTTCTTCGCAGTACTGGCGTAACGGCGCAGGTTATCTGCACTTCGTCCTTCAACTTCGCCGACAAATACGTCGGCATTGTCCTGCAATTGAGGAAAGTCACCTTCAACTTTCACCACCACCTGATTCGCCAGGACCGGCACCGGAAACAACCACAGCAGACACCCTAGCAGTGCGCCTGGAAACCGAACTTGTCTGGTATGAGAGAACATCCGTTTCTGAATCGTCTTATGAATGAGGAAAGAAGGCGCCAGCACGAGCAAGTTTAACGGATTGACCGGACCGACCACCAGCAACGCGGGTTTTGCCAATGGCTCCCGCCGTCGACACGCCCATGATCAGACCAGATTCTATCCAATAACAATCTGTCTGATAGTAACAGGAGCGCCGGGTTCCCGCGCGCTTCCACAGGAGACTGACGATGACAAGGGATCCCATAGGACTAGCCCTGTCCATGATGAACCGCCTTGCAGCCAACCCGCTGCTGGACCGCTTTGGCCTGCGTACCACCACCGAGAGAACCGCCTATCACGGCACCCGGGTCGGTTTCCGTACCCTTGCTCTCGCTGGCCGTGAATTCAAACGGGTCTCCAGCTGGCTGCCCAGGAAACGCCTACCCGGCAAACCTGCACCTGCGCTGTTTGATCTTACGCTGGATGACGACCAACAGATGATCGTGGACAGCCTGCACCGCCTGGCTCGGGATACCCTGAAACCGGCCGCTGCGGATGCCGACGAGGCCGGAGCCCTGCCCGCCGAGGTGTTCGACGCCACAACAGAACTGGGATTAACCCTTTACGCCGTACCAACGGAATTTGGCGGCGTTGCCGAAACCCGGTCCCCCGTCACCAGCGTTCTGATCGCAGAACAACTGGCGTGGGGCGACATGGGGCTGGCGATTGCCCTGCTGGCGCCATTCAGTGTTGCCCAGGCCATTACCCGCTGGGGCACAGGCGAACAGCAGTCACGCTACCTGCCGGCGTTCTGCGAAGAACGTCCGCCGGTCGCCACCATCGCCATCGACGAGCCACGGGCGCTGTTTGACCCGCTCAACCTGACCACCACGGCCGAAACCACAGCCAGCGGATACCGGCTGAATGGCGAGAAAAACGGTGTCATCCTGGGTGCCCAGAGCGATCTGCTGCTGATCGCCGCTGCGCTCAACGGCCGACCGCGTCTGTTTATTGTGGAAGCCGATACCCCGGGCATGACACACCAGGCCGCCCCCACCATGGGACTGCGGGCAGCCCAGCCGGTAACGCTCACCCTGAACAACGTTGAAGTGTCCACCGACGCGCTGCTGGGCGATGACGACTTTGATTACCAGGCTTTTCTGGACCTCGGTGCCCTGTTGCGCTGTGGGCTGGCCATCGGCACCTGCCAGGCCGTGCTGGATTACGTCATTCCTTACTGCAATGAGCGGGAAGCGTTTGGCGAACCCATCAGCCACCGTCAGTCGGTGGCATTCATGATCAGCAACCTGGCCATCGAGACAGACAGCATGCGCATGCTCGCCTGGCGTGCTGCCAGTCGTGCGGAAACCGGCCAGACTTTCCAGCGGGAGGCCAGCCTGGCCAGACTGCTGTGCGGTGAAAAAGCCATGGAAATCGGCACCAACGGCGTCCAGTTGCTCGGTGGCCATGGCTTCGTAAAAGAACATCCGGTTGAGCGCTGGTATCGCGACCTGCGCTCCGTCGCCACCCACACCGGCGGCGTCCACGCCTGAGCCTGAACAACACTGGAGTAGCACCATGAACCTGGAAATACCGAAAAAATTTACCCCGATTGTTCACCAGGCCCGGCAGGTCGCCCAGGAAGTCTTCCGCCCCATTTCCCGCAAATACGACCGGGCGGAACACGCCTACCCGAAGGAACTGGACATGTTTGCCTCCATTATGGACGGCATGAACGACGGCGCGCCGGATGGCGGCGCCGGCGCCGGCAAGCTGGCGCGCTCCGGTGACAACGGTGGCGGATCGGGCAATCGCAATGGCACTAATATGAAAACCGTACTGGGATTGACGGAACTGTGCTGGGGCGATGTCGGCCTGGCCTTATCCATCCCGCGCCAGGGGCTGGGCAATTCCGCCATCGCCGCCGTTGCCAGCGAACAACAACTGGCGCGGCTGGGCGACACCTGGGCGGCCATGGCCATCACCGAACCCGGAGCCGGGTCCGACTCCGCCGCCATCCGCACCACGGCCAGGGAGGATGGCGACCACTACGTGATCAATGGTGAGAAAATCTACGTGACCGCCGGCGAGCGGGCCAACGCCGTCGTGGTCTGGGCCAGCCTTGACCGCAACAAGGGGCGGGCCGCGATCAAATCCTTCGTGGTTGAGAAAGGCACTCCCGGCATGACCGTTGAGCGTCTGGAGAAGAAGCTCGGCATCCGCGCTTCCGATACCGCCGCCATCCGCTTCGAAAACTGTCGGGTACCAAAAGAAAACCTGCTGGGGGATCCGGAAATCAGCGTCGACAAGGGGTTTGCCGGCGCCATGCAGACCTTTGACAACACCCGCCCGGTGGTGGCCGGCATGGCCATTGGCGTGGCCCGCGCCGCGCTCGAGCGCACCCGGGATATCGTGGAACGGACGGGCATCGACCTCTGCTACCGCTCCCAGACCTGGACCCAGCCTGCCGTAACCCGCGAGCTTCACCGGCTTGAAGCAGAGCTGGAAGCCGCCCGGCTGCTCACCCTGCGGGCCGCCTGGATGGCCGACAACGGCCTGCCCAACTCCAAAGAAGCGTCGATGGCAAAGGCCAAAGCCGGACGCGTAGGCAACACCATCACCCTGCGCTGTGTGGAACTGTGCAGCAGCCTGGGCTATGGCGAAACCGAACTGCTTGAGAAATGGGCCCGTGACTCAAAAATTCTCGATATTTTCGAGGGCACCCAGCAGATTCAGTTGCTGATCATCGCCCGCCGGTTGCTCGGGAAGTCGTCCGCAGAGTTGAAATAGGCTAACCTGTGTGAAAATTCACAGGAATTCAGGCACCTGAATGCTGAAAATCAACCGGGAAAACCTCAAAACCAGTCACCAGACGATCTGGCTCATCATCGACTTCCTGATGCTGAGCCTGCTCATCGCCAACCTGTCCCTGATCATTTTTGATTCTGTCTACGCCTTCAGCGCCATTGAAGGCTTTTTCGCGGAACATACGCCAGGATTTCATGGCCTTTACGAGCCGATCCACGAAAACTTCCTGTTCTATGACCTGATCTTCGTCAGCATCTTCCTCACCGAATTTTTCCTTCGCTGGGGATACGCAGTGAAGGCCAGTGTTTACGACCGCTGGTATTTCTACCCCTTCATCCACTGGTATGACCTGGTAGGTTGTATCCCGGTCGGCAGCTTCCGCTTCCTGCGGATCCTGCGGGTTATCTCTATTGTTTACCGGCTGCATCAGTACAAGATTATCGACGTCACCAGCATGCGCGTGTACCAGTTCGTGAACTTCTACTATGAGGCCTTCATGGAAGAGCTGTCGGACCGCATCGTGCTCAAGGTGTTGTCCGGCGTGCAACAGGAGGTAAAGCGAGGTTCGCCGCTGTTTGAACGCATCCAGCACGACATCGTCTATCCGCGAAAGGACATGCTGACGGACTGGATTTCACAACGGGTGGCCCAGGCAGCCCAGGAAGGTTATGTACCCAACCGCGGGGCGCTGCGAAGCTATCTGGAAGACCGGGTGGACAGCGCCCTCAAACAAAACCTTGAACTGTCACGGCTGAAGTACCTGCCGGTGGTGGGCCCCACCATCCAGGAAACCCTCGAAGAAGCGGTAGGCGATATCGTGGCCAACGTTATTCACCAGATCCTCGAGGACCTGGCGTCTGCGTCCAACCACGCCTTCATTGAAGACATCGTCAACGTGTTCATGCCTGATCCGGACGACGCCCGGGCAGAATCCGTCGCAAACGAAGCACTGATCAACCTGATCCTGGAAATCCTGGATGCGGTCAAGACCCAGGTGCGAGTCAAACACTGGCGCGAAGAATTGCCATAACAACAGCAAAAGAGTCGAGATCCATGCCTTCATCACAACAGGCCCTGCATTACCGGCCAGCTCATGAGCTTGTACAGGAACTCAACAACGGCACACTCACCAGCGAAGCCGTAACACAACATTTTCTGGACCAGGTCCGGCATCACAACGACACCATCAATGCCGTGGTTACCCTGGACGAACAACAGGCGCTGAAGAAAGCCAGAGCGGCGGATGACAAACGCGCATCCGGCGCCAGCCTTGGCCCGCTGCACGGCCTGCCCCTGACACTGAAGGACACCTGGGAAGTGGCGGGCATGACCTGCACCGCGGGCGCGCCGGCACTGCGGGAACATCAGCCACAACACCATGCCGATGTGGTCCAGCGCCTTGAGGACGCTGGCGCCATCATTATCGGCAAGACCAACGTGCCTATCTACGCCACCGATCTGCAGAGCTACAACAAACTGTTTGGCGTGACCAACAACCCCTTTAACCGCGATCACACCCCCGGCGGTTCATCCGGTGGCGCCGCCGCGGCGCTGGCCGCCGGCATGACCCCGCTGGAGGTGGGCAGCGACCTGGCAGGCTCGATCCGCACTCCAGCCCACTTCTGCGGGGTATTCGGTCACAAACCGTCCAGGGCGCTGGTGTCCTTCCGCGGCCATATTCCGGGGCCGCCCGGCACACAGTCCCGCCCGGACCTGGCCGAAGGGGGTCCGCTGGCCCGCACCGCCAGGGATCTGCAACTGTTGCTGAGCGTCATCGCCGGCCCCACGCCACTCGAAACCCGCAGCTGGTCGGTGAACATGGCGCCCGCCGCCTTTTCATCCCTGGACCAGGCCCGCGTTGGCCTTTGGCTGGAAGATCCGCTTTGCCCGGTGGAGGAAGAGCTGACCAACGGTTACCGCACCCTGGGGCGGGAACTCGAACAACGGGGCGCCCTGGTTGCACAAGCCCGGCACCCCCTGCTCAACCTGGAACATATCCTGCCGCCCTACTTCAACTTGCTGGGCAGCCTGTTGAGTACGTCCCTCAAGCCCGCCCAACGGCGGCAGATGCTCTGGGTGGCGCGCCTGGAAAAGTGGCTGAAATTACTGGGCCCCCTCACCCCGTTTATCGGCGAATACGGACGAGGCGTGAACCAGCCAGTCCACCAGTGGATAGCGGTGAGTGAAACGCGGGAGAAAACGCGCGCAGAGATCGACACCCTGTTCGAGGAATTTGACGTGCTGCTCACGCCGGTCACCCCCACCACGGCGATACCCCATGATCACAGTCACCCGGTGTTCAAGCGTCGCATCTCCGTCGCTGGTCAGCCCAGGGCCTATATGGACCAGTTCTGCTGGATTGCCTTCGCCACTCTCCTCGGCCTGCCTGCCACATCGGTGCCTGTTGGCCGCAGCAAGGACGGACTGCCGTTCAACGTGCAGGTGATTGGCGCCCCGGGGAAAGACCTGACCACGCTCCGTTTTGCGGAACTGCTGGAGCAGGAAGGTCTGGCGGGTTTTACGCCACCAGTGGGTTTCTGACCATACAGGTTTGCTTGTCCATCCTTCAGAAATTCGCCAGGCGCGCCAGCCTCTCCCGGATTTCCTCCCGGCGCCCCTGATCCGCGACCTCACGCCCGTTGCGATCCGGTGCCGCGAGGGCCCGTTCCAGATACTGTCTGGCGCGGGTCTTCTCCCCCTGCTCCAGCAGGTAATCTCCAAAGAAAAAGTTCGGATCAATGCCGTCGGGATTGATAGCCAGAGCCTTCTGCAGATACCGGCGCGCCTTGTCATCGTCACCGAAGCCCAGCGGCCAGCCGGGGACCTGATAATACAGTGATCCCAAGGAAGTATACGCTGAGCCTTCCAGGGCCATTGCGTCAATTTCCAACGCCTTTTCAAGCTGGCGGCGCGCATCCTTTACCAGGCCCAGTGCGCCTAGCCCGCCCTTCTCACCTGCCCAGGTGCTAAGCACAATGGCCAGCCAGATGCGCGGCTCGGCGCGATCCGGGTTGACCGCCACCAGTGCCTCGGCGTCGTCGGCCAGAGCCTCGAACGCCTTGGCCTTTTCTTCCCCCGGCAGTTGATACTGGATCTCGGCCCAGCGTTGCTGGATGCGGACAAGGTCCGATTCCATGGTATCGGCCCAGAGCGGCATGGCCCACGGCAATATCAATAACAATGCGAACATTAAACCAGGACGATTCATGAGGAGGCTCCGGATTCCAGATAACGCCGAATCACCGGCAGTTGTTTGAACATCGCCCTGTCCACCAGCCGTGGCAGAACACCATTGATCACCACAAACAGCCGCTCCGGCCAGCCCATGAAGCAACGGCGCTGATCGCGGGCCATGGCATGAACGATGGTCCGCGCGACCCGCTCGGGTGAGTCCACCGAATTGCCAAGCGCCTGATTGAGGCGGTTGACCGCATCCGGGTTCATTGCAGTGGCTGTGGCGCGGGGCGCTACGTAAAGCACTTTAACCGGGGTGTCTGCCAGCTCCCTGCGCAGGGCTTCGGTGAATCCCCGTAGCCCGAACTTGGTGGCGCAATAGGCGGTGTAGCCGGGATAGCCGATGCTGCCGAAGGTTGAGCCGACGAACACCAGCGTCCCCTCGCCAGCCGCACTGAATCGCGGGGCAAACTGGCGAGCCACCAGCATGGGGCTACGCAGATTGACCGCCAGTTGACTGTCGATGGCAGAGACCGCTGTTTGCGACAGCCCGGAAAACTGATTCTGCCCGGCACAGTGAATAATCCCGTAGATATCCGGCCAGCTGTCAGTGATGGTCTGAAGTTGCTGCTCCAGATCCGTTGCCGCCAGATCCAGCTTTACCGCAGAAGCACCCTGGGGTAACTGCAATCCTTCAGACTGCCGCGAAGCCACCAGCACCCTCGCGCCCTTCGCCAGCAGCTCGGTCATCAGTGCCCGACCAATGCCACCGGTGCCGCCCAGCAACAGGAAGCGTCGGTCACGCAGTTGCATGGTCAGACTCCTTGTGTTTTGCCACCGCCGCCGGCAACGGAATGCGATGAAGCATGTCACCGTACAACCGGTAGACCACTCGCGCAGAGTCGATGATGGCCTGTTGATCGCCGGGGTCGGCAATGCTGCTCATCAGATCGCGGAAAAACTCGAAATGCCCTTGATCCAAATCACCGTGTGAGTACAGGTAGCTGAATGCCGTGTCCGGCAACTGCAACTGCCGTTGGATCTGTTGAGCCAGGGGGGTAGCCAACTCAATGGACGTACCCTCCAGCACCTGCACCATGCCGAAAAACGCCGCCGGGTTGCCCCGGTCGATCTGGTGATAGAGGTAGGCCACCATCAGCTCGATAGACAGATCCGGCTGGCTGGCACGGCGCTCTTCACGGTCCTCGCCACAGGCGTGCAGATCATTGAGAATCCACTCGTGGTGGCCATACTCCTCCTCAATGTACTCCACCAGCGCCTTGCGAACGTCTTCAAGATGCTCCGGCAGGCGGCCGCCGCACGCCATCATCAGCGGAACCGTATGTTTTACGTGGTGGAAGGCCTGAGTCAGGAACCAGGTATAGCCCTCCAGCGTCATCCGTCCCCCCTGGACAGCCTGAATAACGGGGGCACCGGTCACATGGGTGCGGGCCTGTGCGGTTTCGGCCTGAAGCCGATCAAAAAATGCCATGGTGGTTTCTCCTGGCTGGGTGGTAGAAATCATGTCACTGTGAGCAATGATTTGGGGTAAATCGGAGTGAACGCGGTGCCTCATCAGCCGGCCATTGGCCGTCAGATGACCGCTATTAACGGACAGCGGCGCACGCAGCAGGTACAGGTGCTCCAACCGGGCATAATCCGGCAACCGGTCATTCAACTGGCGACACATCGCGACCAGATGCTCTCTCGAATCGGGGAAACTGTCAGGCTGCCTGAAAATCAGCGCGCGGGGTTGAGCCTCACCGTCACCGAACACGACGACCTGCTGTGCACCCAAGGCCTGAAGCAGCTCGCTTTCCAGCCATTCCGGGCTGACGTTGCGACCAAAACTGGTGATTAGCAGGTTCTTTGAGCGGCCATCCACCGTCAGAAAACCCTCGTCCGACAGGCTCCCCAGATCCCCGGTATCCAGCCAAGGGCTTTGTGGCGCGGCGTCGCCCAGATACCCCAGAAAGGTATTGCCACGGACCAGAATGCGGTGCCGCTCATCAACACAAACATCAACATGATCCAGAGGACGTCCGGCGGAACCCGGGTGGTTATCCGCTGGGGTATTCAACGAGACCACCGAGCCACACTCGGACAAGCCATAACCTTCGAACATGGGTAACCCGAGTGCCTGTGCACGCAACAGAAGCTCCGGGGCCACTTTGCCGCCACCAACGGCCAGAAAACGGAAGCCTTGAGCGTCAAGGGTGCTGCTCTCTGCCAGCTGCACAAGCAGTCTCGCCAACTCTGGCACCAGAATCAGTGACTCGGGTTGCCAATGGTTCAGTGAGGTGGCCAGGTGATTGACGTCGACCCCACTGCTTCCCGCCATCCCCAGCGCAGCAAGAGGTTCAACCCGAATCGTGCCCCCCAGCAACAGCGGAAGGTAAAGCCCCGCGACATTTTCCAGCAAAGTGGCCAGGGGCAGGATACAAAGATGATAGCTACCGGCGTTCGCTCGCAGCCGGTCTCTCAGTGCAACTGCCGTTGCAGCCAGGTGCGTCCGGGAGAGGCAGACACCTCTGGGTGTACCGGTGCTGCCGGAGGTGAAGGTGATTTTCACAGTGTTCCCAGGCAGATCAACCGTCTCCTCGGATTTCTGCAACGGGCTCGCGGAAACGCCATGTCCGAATGATACTTGCCCTGTTGTCTCATCCGACCATAACAATGCCTGCAAGCCCGACGAGCGAACCAGGTGGTCTCGCTGCTGAGGGGAGAAAAATGGCGGAACTGGCACACACACCACGCCGGCACTCAAGCAAGCCAGGTCTGCAATAGCCCAACCCGGTGAATTGTCGCCACACAGACCCAATCGCGTGAACCCACATGCCCGCAGCTGATCAGCAATTACCTCCACGGCCTGAAAGAGCGACGTAAAAGAGTACCGCAGGTTGCCGGAAACCAGCGCGGTCGCGTTCGGCCGCTCTGCGACGACCTGCTGGAACAATTCAGGCAGAGTGACCATAGCCGCCTCCCGTGATTCGGGGCGCGTTCGCTACAGCCGCCGTGTCGGCTTCAATAGGATGAACATACCGAAGCAGGCCAATGGCTCCCAAACCTTCAACACCCTGTCGGACATTGATTGCCAGCACCCGGGGCTGGCACTGGTAATAGCTGCCCCAACCAGCGCCCGCACCAGCCAGGCGACCGGGGTCAGCATCACCAATCTCCAAAACGTCAATGCCCAGATGCTGGAAGCCATTCCGCAGCTGAACGGTGCCGGTGCAGACCACCCACTCGACCCCCGAGTGCTGCAGCCAAACCGCCAGCGCCGCAAACAGTGGCCGGCTGATACCGGTTTCGACACCGGCCAGGTGTGCAACTTCCACCACCGAGTCCCGCCTGGCAAAAGTGTTTGGCAGGCAGATTTCAACGGGCTGGTCCAGATAATCCTCCAGAAACAGCCGTTCCCTTGCCGCTCGACGCAGTCCAACCGCAGCCAGCAAAGTGCCATGTTCTGACAATAGAGCCATCAATGGAGGCATATGCAGTGTCGGTCGCGCGCCATAGGCTTGCTGGAACCGCCGGCGAATAAAATCGGCGGCCCGTTGCTCACTGGCGGTGTGTGAACGTATCTCGCACAAATGGCGGTTGCCGCAGCGCACCACCGGTCGCGCTTCCCCGGAACGAAGATCAATACCGGTGGGCATAGTCAGACATTCGGTCATAAGATTCCCCCTTGAATGGCATCCAGACTAAGGGGCAAGACTTAAGACTGGCTTAACGGAACCCGATTGTTTTCTTAAGCCGACGTTAAGCTTTCTGTGCCAGAATTAAGCGAAATCCAATCGGATCACGGAACCAATCGAATGCGCATTCTGCTTGTGGAAGACGATCACATGCTGGCAAACACAATGCTCACCATGCTGAGGGATGAACACCATACGATTGACTGGTTGGACGACGGCCAGCAGGCGCTCAATGCGTTGACCGGAGAACATTTTGATCTCGCCATTCTGGATCTGACGCTACCACGACTGGACGGACTGGATGTGCTGGCACGAGCGCGTGACCAGGGCACGCCCACCCCCATCATTATTCTCACCGCTCGACCGGGCCTGAACGAAAAACTGCAGGGGCTGGACGCCGGCGCCGACGACTACCTTACCAAGCCCTTCGCCATGGCTGAACTCAAAGCCCGCATTCGGGCAGTGACCCGCCGCGGTGCCCTGGCCGGCAACCAGTCCGGCACCTCAGACCTCAGTGTGGGCAGCATCAGCCTGAATCCGGATTCCGGCCAGCTCACTATCGGCGAACAGTCCTTCAACCTGCCCCGCAGCGAGGCTCAGATACTGCACTACCTGATGCGCAACCCGGACCAGGTGGCGACGCGCCGCCGGCTGGAAGAACAGCTCTATGGCTGGGACCACGGCGCCGAGAGCAATTCCCTGGAGGTCCACATCCATCATTTGCGGAGGCGTGTGGGTAAAACCGTGATTCGTACCATCCGGGGTGTGGGCTATCTGTTGGACAGCCAGCAGGCCGCCCTTTGCGGAGAGTCGGAATGTCCCTGACCCGCACGCTGATTCTGCTGGTCGCCGCCATCGTTATGCTGATTGCCTCAGCGGCGGCAACGTGGAGCTACATCGAGAGCAACCACGAACTGGAGGAGTTGTTTGATGCAGAGCTTGCCCAGAGTACCCGCGTGGTGCAGGGACTGGTGCAACATCTGGCCGCTACCCAGTCTTCCGAGCAACTGGCGGGCATGCTCAAACAAACCCTCCAACTTCCACAGGGCGCCCTGGACGAAGGCGACTACGATGAAATTCTTCCCGATGGCACCGGCCACAAGTATGAGAAAAAACTCGCCTTTGAAGTCTGGACCGCCGCAGGCGAACCGATACTCGACACCCTCGCCGCCAACGATGATCAGGCTCTGAACCCGGGCTATGCCTGGTCCGAGGCCACCGGTTTCAAGTGGCGCACCTTCACGCTTCAGGATACACAGACCGGTTATTGGATTCGGACAGCCCAGCGCGAGGACATTCGCCAGGAGCTCAGCCAGGAACTGGCGCTGAGTAACATACTGCCTTTGCTTGCAGCTTTGCCATTGCTGGTCATTGCAGTCGCTTTTGCCATTCAGTTTGGGTTTCGCCCATTACGCAAATTGGAAAACCCAATCCGCCACATGGATCCGGAGAGTATACATCCACTGGAAACCCGTCATGCCCCCAAAGAGGTCAGTGGTCTGGTGGGTGCGGTAAACGGCCTACTGAAACGACTGGACGACGCACTGGAGCGAGAGCGGCGTTTTTCCGCCGATGCTGCACACGAACTACGCACGCCACTAACGGCGTTACGCCTGAACCTGGAAAAAATCGATGAAAAGAATCCGGGAGAGTTCAGCGACCTGACCGCGTCGGTAGATCGCATGGTGCATCTGGTGGAACAGATGCTGTTGCTGAGCCGGCTGGAGTCAGGCACCGGCTTCAGTCCGGAGGACCGCAATCTTTCCGACATCGTCGCCCAGAGCATTGCCGACGTAGCCCCACTCGCGCTTCAAAAACACATCGAACCGTCCCTGGACGATCGTGTAGGGCAGGCCATGATTCGTTGCCAAGCCCCGCTAGTAAACACGCTTATGCGATCGCTACTCGCCAACGCCATACAGTACAGCCCGCCGGGCACATCCGTGAATACCCGGTTGGAACCTATCAACAACGGGTACCAAGTACTTATCTGCGATCAAGGCCCCGGCATTCCCACAAAGGAGCGCGAGAAAGCCGTTAGTCGGTTCACTCGACTGGACCAGCGCCAGGGATCTGGTGCTGGTCTGGGCCTGGCCATCGCACACCGGATTGCCGAGATGCACGGCGGCCGCCTTACCCTGCTCAATCGCCCAGACGATCAAACGGGGCTTTGCGTGAGTATCTGGTTCCCTACTCGATCTCGATCAGCACCTCGCCGGGAACCACTCGGTCGCCCTTGGCAATAAAGACTTCCGAGACCTTGCCGGAAACCGTCGCCTTGACCTCGGTTTCCATTTTCATGGCTTCGATCACCAGTACCGGATCGCCGGCACTGACGGTATCTCCCGGCTGTACCAGCACGTCCACGATGTTGCCCGGCATGGTTGTGGTGACCTGCCCCTCGCGGGAGGCGTTGGCCCGCCGTTTTTTCGGAGAGCCTTCGGAAACGTCACCGACAGATTCCAGGTGAATTTCCTCCGGCATGCCGTCCACGGTCATGAAGAAGCGCCGTTCGGTTTCATTGACCGGGTTGGCTCCAGTCACATGGATGTCATAGGTTTCCCCGTGCACGGTGATACGGAACTCGCTGGACACGCCACCGGCGGACTGCGCCGTCGGTTTCGGCTCCAGGGGTTCCGGTTTCAGCGTGCCGTCCTGACGCTGCTGGAGGAAGCTGCGGCCCTGATCCGGGAACATGGCATAGGTCAGAACGTCTTCGTCGGACGCCGCAAGCTGGCCTATATCGTTCTGTAACGTGGCCAGTTCATGGGCAATGTGGTCTGCGGGGCGATCATCAATCAGCTCCTCCTGGCCCACCGCACGGCGCTGCAGCTGGGCGTTGACCGGCGCCGGCGCCTTGCCATACCAGCCCTGCAGGTATTTCTTCACTTCATTGGTGATGGTGTCGTAGCGCTTGTCGGACAACACATTGAACACCGCCTGGGTACCGACGATCTGGGAAGTGGGGGTAACCAGCGGCGGATAGCCAAGATCTTCCCGCACCCTGGGGATCTCCTGGAACACGTCACGAATACGCTCCAGTGCGCCTTGCTCCTTGAGCTGGTTGGCCAGGTTCGACATCATCCCGCCAGGCACCTGGGACAACAGTACGGAGGTATCAACGCCGTTATAGGCGCTCTCGAACTGATGGTATTTGCCGCGCACGTCGCGGAAATGGTTGTTGGCCTTCTCCAGCAACGCCAGATCCAGCCCGGTCTCATAGCCCGCATCGTGCAGCGCCGCCACCAGGGATTCGGTGGGCGGATGGCTGGTGCCACCGGCAAAGGCGGACAACGCCGTGTCGATATGATCGACCCCCGCCTCGACTGCCGCCCACTGACACATCTGCGACATGCCGGAGGTGGTGTGGGAATGCAGGAACACCGGCACCGTGAACTGCTGTTTGAGTTGCCCTACCAGATCCGCCGTGGCCGCTGGTGTCAGCAGTCCGGCCATGTCCTTGATGGCAATACTGTCGACGCCCAGATCCACCATGGCTTTGGCCTGCTCCAGGTAGGTGTCGGTGTTGTGCACCGGGCTGACGGTGTAACACAGGGTACCCTGGGCGTGTTTACCGCCCTGTTTGACGGCACGGATGCTGGTTTCCAGATTGCGCACATCGTTGAGGGCATCAAAGATCCGGAACACGTCTATGCCGTTTTCGGCGGCTTTCGCCACAAACGCTTCCACCACATCATCACCGTAGTGACGATACCCCAGCAGGTTCTGACCGCGCAGCAGCATCTGCAGGCGGGTATTGGGCAGAGCCTGGCGCAGGGTGCGCAGGCGTTCCCAGGGGTCTTCCTTGAGGAACCGCACACAGGCGTCGAAAGTAGCGCCACCCCAGCATTCCAGTGACCAGTAACCGGCCTGGTCCAGCCATTCGCAGGCCGGCAGCATATCCTCCGTACGCAGGCGGGTGGCAATCAGGGACTGATGGGCGTCCCGCAGGATAACGTCGGTAATATGAATCTTGCGTTTACTCATGAACGTTCTCTCCAATATTCAGTTACAGGCCCGCCTGGGAGGCAATAGCGGCCGCAATCGCGGCGGCAACGGATTCAGGGCGGGTCTTGGAGCTGTATTCCAGCAGTTGCGGGTTGCGTTCCACGAAACCGGTGTTAAAACGGGCCGCCCGGAAATCCGGGTGGTCCAGGATCTGCTGGTAATAGGGAATGGTGGTTTGCACACCGTAAATGGCCATGTCCGACAGCGCCCGATGGGAACGCTCAATCAGTTCTGGCCAGTCTCGGGCCCAGACGATCAGCTTGGCGCACATGGAATCGTAGTACGGTGGAATCTCGTAGCCGCTGTACATGGCGGCGTCGGTCCGCACCCCGGGGCCACCGGCGGAGTAGTAGCGGCTGATGCGTCCGAAGCTCGGCAGGAACCCGTTTTTCGGATCTTCCGCATTGATACGGAACTGGGCCGCAAAGCCACGGTAGCTGATGTCTTCCTGGCTCAGCCCCAGCGGCTCCCCGGCGGCGATGCGAATCTGGGACTTGATGATATCAATGCCGGTGATTTCCTCGGTGATGGTGTGCTCCACCTGCACCCGGGTATTCATCTCCATGAAATAGAAGCTGCCGTCATGATCCAACAGGAACTCCACCGTGCCGGCATTGACGTAACCGCATTCCCGGGCCACGCGCACCGCCAGTTGTCCGATGTACTCACGCTGTTCGTCGTTCAGCTGGGGTGACGGTGCCACCTCAATCAGCTTCTGGTTACGCCGCTGGATGGAACAGTCCCGTTCATAGAGATGAACCACGGAGCCCTGGCTGTCCGCGAGAATCTGCACCTCGATGTGACGGGGCTCGATGATGCATTTCTCCAGAAACACCTCGGCACTGCCAAAGGCTTTGGTGGCCTCCGAGATAACCCGCTCGTAGTTCTGGCGCAGTTCCTTCTCATTATCGCAGCGGCGAATCCCCCGGCCGCCGCCTCCTGACGTGGCTTTCAGCATCACCGGATAGCCGATGGCGGCGGCCTGGTTCACCGCGTCTTCCACATCGGATAAATTGCCATCCGAACCGGGCGTTACCGGAACACCGGCGGCCAGCGCCGTTTGCCGTGCCCGGGTTTTGTCACCCATGGCAGCAATGGCCTCGGCGGATGGTCCCACAAACGTGATACCACGCTGCCGGCAGATTGCCGCCAGCTCGGCGTTCTCGGACAGAAAACCGTAACCGGGATGCAGCGCATCACAACCGGTTTCCACCGCCAGGTTCACGATGTGGTGCGGGTTCAGATAGCCCGCGAGCGGATCACTGCCGATGCGATGGGACTCATCGGCCTTCTTGACGTGCAAGGCGTAACGATCCGCCTCGGAAAAAATAGCCACCGAACGGATGCCCAGCTCCTTGCAGGCCCGGGCAATCCTGACGGCGATCTCCCCACGATTGGCAATCAGCAATTTGCTTATGGCCATTGGGTACCTCCTGTAGTGCATGAAACGGCGCCGCGATCACGCGGCGCCGCCGGTGAACAGGCCTTCAGAACCGTCCCTGCACGGCGTTGACGATCTCCGAGAACGACGTAGCACGGGGCTTCAGATCCAGCGAAATCCGCGAACGGGCGGCAAGGTCTGCCGCCAGAACCATGCCCCGGAGCGCCGCTCTGCCCTCCTGGTCATCATCCATAATCAACAGACAGGGTTTGTGGGTCTTATCAAATGTTGACACCAATTCGCCCACCGACGCCTCTATCAGGTCGCGGTAGTGAATGGCGGGCAGGTCGTTTATCCGAATCATGATGTCCTGGACCAGGATATCGCTTGCAGCGACGCCCCGACGAGCGGCGAGCCCCAGCGGCACCTCACCGTTAAGGACATCCAGGCTGATAACCCCAACATAGTCGCCCTCCGCATTCACCACCAGCTTGATCGCGGTATCCGCCTGGTTCATTCGCGACCGGGCTTCGGGAACGCTCAGTTGCGAATCCATGACCGGAGGTTTCCGGGTCAGGAAATCCGTCAGCAAATGGATTGCAGAATCTTGGACATCCAGATTCAACGAGGGTTCGAGACCATGAATGGAATAGGTGCCATTGAGGCTGCGCAGGCGCAGGGACTGAAATTGGTTGCTCATAATGGACGTTCTCACGTTAATTCTTGCAGGCACACGCAGCAGGTCCTCAACCGAGGATCATCAAATACTGGCGTGTATGGAAGCGGAATCAGGTGAGTGCGGGTGGCGCCTGGGGCAGTACCGGGTAGCTGACAATACGGATGCGCCGGACAACGCCCACGCCCATCCCGACCAGCAATGACGTTGCGTCAACAGGTGCGTCTGAGGAGGATTGGGGCGTGGCGGAATACGGATCATCGCCGGAAGGATTGTCACCGCTGTCCACCAGGAACGATGGGGAGCTGTCCCCGAGCTGGTCAACCTGGCCTTCGTGGAAGGCGGGCGCGCTCCAGGACGCCGACCACAGCGTAAAGCCCGTCATCAGCAGGAGGCAAAGCCCCAACTGTAACAGTCCCTTATAACGTGTGGTCGATGACATAGAGATATCCGGTTTTGATATTAATCAGAGCGCTTTTAGTTTTAACACATTCCCGGAGGGCGCCGAAAGAAGAATTCTTATCATGCAAATTAAATAAAACACATGATGCAGACGAGCTGGGGAGAGGATCTGACGGTAAGAATGTGGTCAGAAAGAAGCGACAATGCAAGCAGATAGCAATGTTAGTGCGGGTAGATTATGAGAGCGACACAAAAGCCCTCTTCAGAAACAAGAAAAGCCGGTCAAAGACCGGCTTTTCTTAATATGGTAGCGGGGGCTGGATTCGAACCAACGACCTTCGGGTTATGAGCCCGACGAGCTACCAGACTGCTCCACCCCGCATCAAACTGGTTGTTTACCGGGGAACCCCCGATCAACGAGGTGCGCATGATAAGGGTCGGACCCGCGTCTGTCAAAGGGAAAGTTCAGTTTTTCCCTTTGGAGCCCAAAACTTATCGCTCGAGGATCGCCGTCACACCCTGACCACCTGCAGCGCAGATGGAAATCAGGCCACGGCCGCTGCCTTTCTGTTCCAGCAGCTTCGCCAGGGTAGCGACGATACGGCCACCGGTGGCGGCAAACGGGTGCCCCGTTGCCAGGCTACTGCCCTTGATGTTCATCTTGCTGCGATCGATGCTGCCCAGCGGCTTGTCGAGGCCCAGACGGTCCTTGCAGAAAGCGGGGTCTTCCCAGGCTTTCAGGGTCGACAGAACCTGAGCGGCAAACGCCTCGTGAATTTCGTAAAAATCGAAATCCTGCAGGGTCAGCCCTGCCTTTTCCAGCATCCGGGGCACGGCGTAGGCCGGGGCCATCAGCAGGCCTTCTTTCTTGTCCACGAAATCCACGGCGGCCACTTCGGAGAAGGTCAGGTAGGCCTGCACTTCCATGTTATTGGCCTTGGCCCACTCTTCGCTGGCCAGTAGCACACAGGAGGCGCCATCGGTCAGGGCGGTGCTGTTGGCGGCAGTCATGGTGCCGTTTTCACGGTCAAAGCAAGGCTTCAGGGTCGCCAGCTTCTCCAGCGTGGTGTCCGGACGCAGGATATTGTCCTTGTCGAGACCCGCCAGCGGGGTGATCAGGTCATCAAAGAAACCTTCTTCATAGGCCTTGGCCAGCTTCTGATGGCTATCAAAGGTCAACTGATCCTGCTCATCGCGGGGAATCTTCCACTCGTGAGCCGTCACCTGGCAGTGATCGCCCATGGACATACCCGTGCGAGGCTCACCATTTTCCGGAATTTCCGGCACCAAGTGGCCCGGGCGGAAACGACCCAGAATCTTCAGACGGTCCTTGGTGGTTTTGGCGCGGTTGAGGTCGAGAAGAATTTCACGCAACCCCTCACCTACTCCAATCGGCGCGTCAGACGTAGTGTCTGTGCCTCCGGCGATGCCGCATTCAATCTGTCCCAGTGCAATCTTGTTAGCCACCAGGATGGCAGCCTCCAGACCGGTGCCACACGCCTGCTGGACATCATAGGCGGAAGTTTCGGGTGCCAGGCCGGAGCTGAGCACGGATTCACGGGTCAGGTTGAAATCGCGGGAATGCTTGATCACCGCACCGGCAACCACCTCCCCCATACGCTGGCCCTGCAGGCCAAAACGGTCCACCAGCCCCCGCAGCGCGGACGTCAGCAGCTCCTGGTTGCTGATTTTGCTGTAGGCGGTGTTGGAGCGAGCAAACGGAACCCGGTTACCACCGATAATCGCAACGCGGCGAACGCCGGCCGGCGCATTGGTTTTTGGCTTGCGCGGGGCCGATGTGGTTTTCTTCTGTGTGGTTTTCTGTGCCTGTGCCATGATGTGATCCTGTATTAACGTGTGTATCCATTGCGGAGCAGTCTAGCGCTAACGGGGTCTGGCTCATTGGCATGCCTGACAATCCGGTCAGGGCATTGAGTCAATCCAAATGCCGCCTGAATCCTTAACCTGTACAACGACTCAAAACCATTGCTCACGGTGAATCCGATTGCATGGCCACCGTTGAACACACTATGAAGGAACGCTCTTATGTCTGACATCTACCTCAAATTCGTCAACACGCCGGTGGGCAAAACGGCGGCCCAATCCCTTGGCTTGCCGTCCCCGGTTCCCCTCAATCGCTGGAAGCGCAGCGACCAGCCATTCATCGAAGGCAATGTATTGGTCGGCGCCGCCAGTGGCGCCAAGGCCATCAGCGCCATCGGCAGCGTGCTGGGAGCCAGCGCTGCCAAGGTGCATCATGCGGATGGTCCGGATACTTTGAAGGATTCCGCCAAGGCTGGCAACAAGGCCCAGCCCCTGAATGTCGGCGGCGAAATCAATGAAAAATTCTCGGCCCTGGTGTTTGATGCCACGGGCATGAAATCGCCTGACGATCTGCGTGCGCTGTACGATTTCTACCATCCGACCATCAAGAAACTCGGCGGCAACGCCCGCGTACTGGTCATTGGCCAGGACCCCGCTACCTGCCGCAAACCGGCCCAGGCCGCTGCACAGCAGGCGCTTGAAGGCTTCGTTCGCGCCGTCGGCAAGGAAATCGGCAAGAAAGGGGCGACCGCAAACCTGCTGTGGATGGCTCCAGGTGCGGACAAACAACTGGATTCCAGCATCCGCTTCTTCCTGTCTGCCCGCTCGGCCTATGTCTCCGGCCAGGTGGCCCGCATCGGCAAGAGCACCGCGGCCCCGGCCACCAATCCGGTTGCTCCGCTGTCCGGTAAAGTTGCCCTGGTCACCGGCGCTTCCCGTGGTATCGGCGCGTCCATTGCTGAAACCCTGGCCCGGGACGGAGCCACCGTGATTGGCCTGGATATTCCGCCAGCCATGGAAGAGCTGCAGAAAGTCACCGACGCCATCAAGGGCAAGGCCCTGGCCTGTGACATTACCGATGCTGGCGCACCAAAGCTGATTGCCGATTTCGCGGAAGAGCATTTTGGCGGCATCGATCTGGTCGTCCACAACGCCGGCATCACCCGCGACAAAACCCTGGGCAATATGCCGGAGCACTTCTGGGACATGACCATCGCGGTAAACCTCACCGCCGAAGAACTGATCGATGAAGAGCTGATGCATCGCGAGCTTCTGCGCGAGAATGGCCGTATCGTGTGCATCTCTTCCATCAGCGGCATCGCCGGCAACTTCGGCCAGACCAACTACTCCACGGCCAAGTCCGGCGTGATCGGTTATGTCGAAGCCATAGCAAAGCAGCTGAAGAACGGCATCACCATTAATGCCATCGCGCCTGGCTTTATTGAGACGCAAATGACAGCCGCCATGCCCCTGACCATCCGAGAAGCGGGCCGTCGCATGAACAGCCTGTCCCAGGGCGGCCAGCCGGTCGACGTGGCCGAGGCCATCGCGTGGTATTGCAACCCTGGCTCGAACGGCGTGAACGGGAACGTTGTGCGGGTATGTGGGCAGTCGTTGATTGGTAAGTAACGCCGGTATAAGTGGTGTCGGATTACGGCCCTCCGGGCCTAATCCGACCTACAAACCACACAGGCACGCAAAAACACCGACAGCCAAATGGCTCGGTTCCTACGCGCATTCATGGGGGAGAAAATGGTGGGTGGTACTGGGATCGAACCAGTGACCCTCGCCTTGTAAGGGCGATGCTCTCCCAGCTGAGCTAACCACCC
>NZ_JBJJLB010000018.1:0-4944 GCF_045449795.1 Marinobacter alkalisoli | reverse complement strand
GCAGCAGGGGCGCGACGTCAGGAGCGTCCCTTGCCTGCATTGGTTAGGTTTTTCTCGGTGCAAATAGCAACTGCCAAGGATAAAAATAGAAAAGCCGCTGCCCATAGCCCAGAAATGTAAAACTTCTCAACGTGTGTGAACACCGCTATAGCTGACCACACCAAGCTGTAAACTGTACAGGTGTAAAAAACAATTCTGAAGACAGAAAATCGTGAGCGGCCAGCCACCCAAAACCTTGTCAGCGCAACGAGGAAAAGAATGTTGTAGAAAGGCATATTAAGCAAGGTAATTAGGCCGAAAGCAGCTGCAGGATCGCTGGGGATGCGAGAAACCGCTTCAGGAAACATCCAAACTGACCCGATAACAGACAAAACTAGCATCACCACTCCCACGAAGAAGTGACCATCGACCGGCAGAACCAGCGAGGCAACGTAGAATAAAATGGCTAGTCGGAAAAGCACGCGCTCAACCTGCGAACGTTCTCGTTTAGCGATCGGTGCCGGCGGAGTTTCACCTTGCTTGATCCGTGCCGGCGCAGTTTCACGTTGCTCGATTCGATCAAGCGCTACTGCGGCCATCGTAGAGTAAAGCGAATAATCGTGCTCATTGATTATTTGCTCATAGATTTCTATCGCTCGATCGAGTGTGGCCGGATCTCGTTCATTTGCCTCCGCAAGTTCGATGAGCTGCTTTAGGTCTCTCAATTGAAGTCCTTTTGAAACGGGCCTGGACTGGTGCATGCCTCTTGACGTGGGGAGTCATATCAACGCCGCTCAGCACGCGCGGCTACGAAATGGAGGCGAAGCCGCAATGTAGTAGACGTCGCCGTGACTGGCATGGTTATGTTTCGAGTTCACTGATCTGCTCTCGGACCGATTCTCGGCTTACATGCTCTGCTAACAAGGGCCACTGTTTAATCGAATTCCCGAGGAAGAGTGCAATACCTAAAAGCACGCCAGACAGTGACGCCAAAATTGGAAGGTAGATTCCAATGAGCCCCTGGAAGAACAACAGAAAGCTTGCGAAAAAACCCAACCACGCGGTAGCAGAGACTACCATCCGTATGCGCTTGAACTTCCGCTGGTGGAGCGCAGGGTCAGCCAAAGCGGTATCCACGCTGCGCAAGATTTTGAGTTTTTGGGACCTATCCACGAACTATCCTTGAAACATAACGCCGCATTCAGCGGCTTGTCCGCTGCAATGCTTTGTTACACATTTATTGTTTCGGAATAATTATGTAGTAAGGCATTTCTTCTTCACTATAAGCAACGGAAGGATCAACCTGTATGCAAGGCTTTCCACTACACTTCGAAATATTACCGTACTGCCTCAATGATTCTATGTCTCCCTCTAAGGCAATTTTCTCATTCCTTAGCCGATTAATTTCATCAATTGTTGGTATGTTTTTGATAAACATAAACCATAAGAGAGCGCCTGCCATTAAGAAGAATATAAAGAACATAGATCCTATTTTTAGAATCGAAAACCTTGCTGCCCTTTCGAACCGAGCTGCCGCAACATTAGCATGGTTTTCAGCTTCACTAAAATCTGAAAGGATTTTATGAGAAATATATCTGGCTGACTCACGGCTGGATGCTTTTATCGCACTAGAAATTCTACTTTCGATATTTCGAGAAGTGTTATTAAGAGCGTTAGAGCTTTTTTCAAGTCCCTTTATTACGTTTCCAATTTCAGATTGGTTTTTTTCGCTAGCTTTCAATAGATTGAAAGAGGAATCTACAAGGCAGTGGAACTTTTCCATTTATCTATCTATTCCCATTTTATGCCCTCGATCCAATTTCTTCTCTTCAGAGGGACGTCTGTTCATTATTGATTCGAACTCTTTTTGGACTTGTAGAACGTAGTCCTTATGTTGCAGCCTTAGTTGCATTATATCAGCGAACTGTAGATACCTAATGCCATCCTCGCCAACTGACACAATCAGTCCCCCAGTGCCTATCTTCCCGTCGCCTTGGCAGGTGGAAACGAGTGCAAGATATGCTTCAAGATCAGAGGCTGGTATTTTATTGTCAGGATCTGTTACCGACCGTGTAATGCTTTCGATAAATGACTCAATTGTGTGAGTAGATTCATTGCCAGAAAATGCGTCTAAATATGGATTAATATTGTTTAGACATAATTCCTTAAATGGCTCCGTTTCGACATACCAATGTATATTTCTCGATATTTTCTGTAGCTCTTTATTATCACCAATCTGAATAGTTAGCTGATCGCACCTATCTTTTTCCTTAGTAAGGCTGCTTGTTCTATTTTTGAACTCTATCAGCCTTACAGTTCCAGGAAACTCTAACAGCATATCTCCTAGCTCCTTGTCAGCTGGAGTCTGTTGTAACAGGTTTATAACTGATAGCTGTCGCTTTTCTTTGGTGGCATTACCAATAGAGTGACCCAAACCATACAAAAAATTTCCAATAACTACGTTTTCATAAAGCTTCAATACTTGGTCTCCGTTTATACGTGTAACGCCAGCCATCACCGGGGGCAAAACCGCAGCGAAGCGTAAGCGTCCGGTGATCCCATCTTGAGCACGGCGCTGCCAACGTCAGGATAGTGTCCACTTATTTTCTAGTGGACACTTAACATGAACGAATTAAGCGTAACCAAGCCCTACCAACGCCGTCGCCGGTTTTCCCGCGAATTCAAAGCCGAGATTGTCGCCAAATGCCTGGAACCCGGGGCCTCCGTTTCCCGGATTTCACTGGATAACGGTCTCAACGCCAACATGGTCCGGCGCTGGATGAGTGAAGCGCAGCGAGCGGATAAAACACCAGCAACACCGGGATTTGTTCCGGTTAATCTGCCTGCTGCAACCTCTGCACCGGGCAACCAATCGGTCTCGGATAAGCGTAGCACCATCCGCATCGAGATTCCCCGCGCCGGTGGTGCGGTGGTGGTGGAGTGGCCTGCGGAGCAGGCCCACCAGTGTGCCGCCCTGTTGCGGGATCTGCTGGGATGATCCGCATTGACGAGATCTGGCTGGCCACTGAGCCGCTGGACATGCGAGCCGGGCCAGACAAAGCGCTGGCTCGGGTTATTCAGGTCTTCGGTTCTGCCAGGCCGCATTGCGCCTACCTGTTTGCCAACAAACGGGGCAACCGGATGAAGGTCTTGATCCACGATGGCCTGGGCATCTGGCTCTGTGCTCGCCGGCTGAATCGGGGCAAGTTCCACTGGGGCGAAGCCTGGCGCGGTGACCAACTGCGCCTGACTGAGGAACAGTTATCCGCTCTGGTTCAGGGCCTGCCCTGGCAACGCCTTGGCGCTGAAGGCGTGATCTCCATTCTGTAACCATAAGCTGAGTGATATCGCCATAGCCAGAACCGCGAATCGCTTGCGGCACATGGACTTGGCATACTGACGGGCATGACTCAGCGCCCCGATCTCGACCAACTCTCTGCCGATCAGCTCCGTGCTCTTGCCACGGAACTGTTCGATCGTGTCGAGAACAAGGAGCGGGCCCTGGTGCACCGTGATGCGGTCATCGAGAAGCTGACTCACGAAGTGGCCATCCTCAAGCGCCATAAGTATGCCCGGCGCAGCGAGCAACTGGACGCCGTCCAGGGACGACTGCTGGATGAACTGATCGACAGCGACCTGGCGGCTATCGAAGTCGAGCTGGAACAGGCGATGACCGAGGAGCAGAAAGCTGCCCGGCCAAAGCAAAAGCCCAAGCGCACCCCGCTGCCGCCGGAACTGCCCCGCACCCTGATCCACCACGAGCCCGAAAACACTCAGTGCCGCTGCGGCTGCCAGCTCAAGCGCATCGGCGAAGACGTCAGCGAAAAGCTGGACTACGTTCCGGGCGAGTTCACGGTGGAACGCCACATCCGGGGCAAGTGGGTCTGTGACAGTTGCGAGACCCTGGTCCAGGCACCGGTGCCACCGCAGGTGATCGACAAGGGCATTCCCACCGCTGGTCTGCTGGCTCAGGTCCTGGTGGCCAAGTACGCCGATCATCTACCGCTGTACCGTCAGGAACGCATCTTCGGTCGCGCCGGCCTCGAAATTCCGCGCTCCACCCTGGCCGAATGGGTCGGTGCCTGCGGTGTGCAGTTACAGCCCCTGGTGGATGCGCTGAGAAACACCCTGCTGGACCACAGCGTTCTGCATGCCGATGAAACCCCGGTCAGCATGCTGGCCCCGGGCAAGAAGAAAACCCACAAGGCCTACGTCTGGGCTTACTGCACCACACCGTTCTCGGACCTGAAAGCCACCGTTTATGACTTCGCGCCCAGCCGTGCAGGCGAACACGCCCGCACCTTCCTGGGTGACTGGCAGGGCAAGCTGGTCTGTGATGATTACGCTGGTTACAAGGCCGGGTTCGGCAACGGCATCATCGAGATCGGTTGCATGGCCCACGCCCGGCGCAAGTTCTACGATCTGCACGAAGCCAACAAGAGCGAGCTAGCCGCTAAGGCGCTGGAGTACATCGGAAGGCTCTACGAAATCGAGCGGGACACCAAAGACCTGCCACCGGACAAGCGGCAGGAAATCCGGGAAACAAAAGCCAAGCCGATTGCTGATGCGCTGCATCAGTGGATGCTGGCGCATCGCCAGAAAGTGCCGGATGGTTCCGGCACGGCCAAAGCGTTGGATTACAGCCTCAAACGCTGGGCAGCGCTGACGCGCTACCTGGACGATGGTGCTGTGCCCATCGACAACAACTGGGTGGAAAACCAGATCCGGCCCTGGGCGCTGGGCCGCTCCAACTGGTTGTTCGCGGGATCACTGCGCAGTGGTCAGCGTGCGGCTGCCATCATGACTCTGATCCAGTCGGCGAAGCTGAACGGACATGATCCGTATGCCTATCTGAAGGATGTGCTGACCCGTCTCCCGATGCAGAAGAACAACGCCATCGATGAGCTATTGCCTCACAACTGGAAGCCGGCTATTACTGACAAGGTGTGATGGCCGGACGCTTAC
>NZ_JBJJLB010000017.1:0-71500 GCF_045449795.1 Marinobacter alkalisoli | reverse complement strand
GTTAGCAGTGTGCAGAAACAAGTGTTTCGGTTTGATGACAGATCAAGCGAAGCCCTTCTTTCTGATCACTGGGTCAGATTTGCTCTTTAACAAATTGGACGAGATAGAACACGAATATTGTTTCTCATTATCTCCGAGGAACAATGTTCAATGTGATAGCGATTTCAAGCGTTATCCGGTGTTGTCGTTGAAGTGGTTGTTATATCGCTTCAAGAGACTGTCTCGAAACAAGATTCTTTGTCAGGCTTGCCTGGTGAAGGGTGTTGGGTCGTGATCAGTTGTCTTGGGGTTATATAGTCAAGCAACTAAGCGCATACGGTGGATGCCTTGGCAGTCAGAGGCGATGAAAGACGTGGAAGCCTGCGATAAGGTTCGGGGAGCTGGCAAACGAGCTGTGATCCGGACATCTCTGAATGGGGAAACCCACCGACTTTCGGGTCGGTACCGTGCGGTGAATACATAGCCGTACGGGGCGAACTCGGGGAACTGAAACATCTAAGTACCCGAAGGAAAAGAAATCAACCGAGATTCCCTCAGTAGCGGCGAGCGAACGGGGACCAGCCCTTAAGCTGGACAACTGGTAGGAGAAGGCCCTGGAAAGAGCCGCCATAGTGGGTGATAGCCCCGTATCCGAAACCTGAGTCCAGTGAAATCGAGTAGGACGGGACACGAGACATCCTGTCTGAACATGGGGGGACCATCCTCCAAGGCTAAATACTCCTGACTGACCGATAGTGAACCAGTACCGTGAGGGAAAGGCGAAAAGAACCCCTGTGAGGGGAGTGAAATAGATCCTGAAACCGTATGCGTACAAGCAGTCGGAGCGGACTTGTTCCGTGACGGCGTACCTTTTGTATAATGGGTCAGCGACTTATGTTCAGTGGCGAGGTTAACCGTCTAGGGGAGCCGTAGGGAAACCGAGTCTGAATAGGGCGATTTAGTCGCTGGGCATAGACCCGAAACCGGGCGATCTATCCATGAGCAGGTTGAAGGTTGAGTAACATCAACTGGAGGACCGAACCCACTGTCGTTGAAAAGCCAGGGGATGACTTGTGGATCGGAGTGAAAGGCTAATCAAGCCCGGAGATAGCTGGTTCTCCCCGAAAGCTATTTAGGTAGCGCCTCGGACGAATACCACAGGGGGTAGAGCACTGTTTCGGCTAGGGGGTCATCCCGACTTACCAACCCGATGCAAACTCCGAATACCTGTGAGTACTATCCGGGAGACACACGGTGGGTGCTAACGTCCATCGTGAAGAGGGAAACAACCCAGACCGCCAGCTAAGGTCCCCAAGTACCAGTTAAGTGGGAAACGATGTGGGAAGGCTCAGACAGCTAGGAGGTTGGCTTAGAAGCAGCCATCCTTTAAAGAAAGCGTAATAGCTCACTAGTCGAGTCGGCCTGCGCGGAAGATGTAACGGGGCTCAAACTGGTCACCGAAGCTGCGGCTGCATACTTTGTATGCGGGGTAGGGGAGCGTTCTGTAAGCCTGCGAAGGTGTGTTGAGAAGCATGCTGGAGGTATCAGAAGTGCGAATGCTGACATGAGTAACGACAATGGGAGTGAAAAACTCCCACGCCGGAAGACCAAGGGTTCCTGCGCAACGCTAATCGGCGCAGGGTGAGTCGGCCCCTAAGGCGAGACCGAAAGGTGTAGTCGATGGGAAACGGGTTAATATTCCCGTACCTTGGATCACTGCGATGGAGAGACGGAGAAGGCTAGGTGAGCCGGGCGACGGTTGTCCCGGTTTAAGCGAGTAGGGAGAGGACTTAGGCAAATCCGGGTCCTCAATCCTGAGACGCGACGACGACTGCTCATGAGAGCGGGAAGTCATTGATGCCCTGCTTCCAGGAAAATCTTCTAAGCTTCAGGTGATTCGAGACCGTACCCCAAACCGACACAGGTGGTCAGGTAGAGAATACCAAGGCGCTTGAGAGAACTCGGGTAAAGGAACTAGGCAAAATGGTGCCGTAACTTCGGGAGAAGGCACGCCGGTATGTACGTGAAGCCCCTGCGGGTGGAGCGGAAGCCGGTCGAAGATACCAGGCCCCTGCGACTGTTTATTAAAAACACAGCACTGTGCTAACACGAAAGTGGACGTATACGGTGTGACGCCTGCCCGGTGCCGGAAGGTTAATTGATGGGGTTAGCATTCGTGCGAAGCTCTTGATCGAAGCCCCGGTAAACGGCGGCCGTAACTATAACGGTCCTAAGGTAGCGAAATTCCTTGTCGGGTAAGTTCCGACCTGCACGAATGGCGTAACGATGGGGGCGCTGTCTCTACCCGAGACTCAGTGAAATTGAAATCGCCGTGAAGATGCGGTGTATCCGCGGCTAGACGGAAAGACCCCGTGAACCTTTACTATAGCTTCACAGTGAACTTTGAGCATGTTTGTGTAGGATAGCTGGGAGGCTTTGAAGCGAGAACGCCAGTTCTCGTGGAGCCAACCTTGAAATACCAGCCTGATATGTTTGAGGTTCTAACTTGGTCCCCTGATCGGGGATGAGGACACTGTGTGGTGGGTAGTTTGACTGGGGCGGTCTCCTCCCAAAGCGTAACGGAGGAGCACAAAGGTGGGCTAAGCACGGTCGGACATCGTGCGGTTAGTGTAATGGCACAAGCCCGCTTAACTGCGAGACAGACACGTCGAGCAGGTACGAAAGTAGGTCATAGTGATCCGGTGGTTCTGTATGGAAGGGCCATCGCTCAACGGATAAAAGGTACTCCGGGGATAACAGGCTGATACCGCCCAAGAGTTCACATCGACGGCGGTGTTTGGCACCTCGATGTCGGCTCATCACATCCTGGGGCTGAAGCCGGTCCCAAGGGTATGGCTGTTCGCCATTTAAAGTGGTACGCGAGCTGGGTTTAGAACGTCGTGAGACAGTTCGGTCCCTATCTGCCGTGGACGTTGGAGATTTGAGGAAAGCTGCTCCTAGTACGAGAGGACCGGAGTGGACGAACCGCTGGTGTTCGGGTTGTGTCGCCAGACGCATTGCCCGGTAGCTATGTTCGGATAGGATAACCGCTGAAAGCATCTAAGCGGGAAGCCCCTTCCAAGATGAGATCTCCCTGGACCCTTGAGGTCCCTGAAGAGCCGTTCAAGACCAGGACGTTGATAGGTCGGGTGTGTAAGCGCTGCGAGGCGTTGAGCTAACCGATACTAATTGCTCGTGCGGCTTGACTATATAACACCCAAGACAATTGCGGATAACGCAACGAAATCGATATCACAGTCGAAAGACACACGTTCCATCTCGTCCACCCAGTGATCAACCGTTTTGCCTGACGACCATAGCGGTCTGGAACCACCTGATCCCATCCCGAACTCAGAAGTGAAACAGACCTGCGCCGATGGTAGTGTGGCGTTGCCCATGTGAGAGTAGGTCATCGTCAGGCTCCTAATACCGAAAACCCCAGCATCCTTGATGTTGGGGTTTTTTATTGCCTGAAAGAAAAGAAAACTCGTCGACAGGCTGCTTTAAGGCAGCCAGATCTCAAACACCCCGCCACCCAAACCGCCACCGTTATGGAGCCGGATGGAGCCTGTGCGATCCCCCTCGCTGTGCAGTCTGGCGACCGAAGAGGCGAAAAACAGCCCAAGACTGGTGCTGCCGCTTTTGAAGTCCAGGGATTTGAAATTCGGAGTTCCGTTATGTTGCATCGTTTCCGGATAACCCTCGCCGTCATCTTCAACGCCAATCACCAGATACCCGTCTTTTTCGCCAGCAGTCAGCCGTATTCGGCTTTTGGTGTATCGGATGGCATTGTTGATGGTGTTATTCAGCACCCCGGTCAGCAGGTCATCGTCAAAGAAACCGTTGATATCATCCGCCTCTACGGAGTATTCAAGCCCGAGCCCTTCCAGCAAGGGCGTGTGACGGGCGAGGTGATCTGACAGGAAATCCGGCACAAAATGCTCTTCGATGTGTGCTGACAGGTTATTTTCACCAAGCCGGTATATGCCAAGCAACTGTACGAGATCGTTGTGCATGCGTTCTGCTTCGTATTGCAGAGTGTTGAAACGGGACGATTCGCCCATGCTGTCGGCATGATCCGCCCGTAATTCATCGAGGGAGTTGAGCAACATGCCGAGGGAGTTTTTCATGTCATGGACAGCGGAGGCCAGAACCATGGAAAAGTCGATATGATTGTCCCGGGGACTATCGGTACTCTGGTCAGACATCTTGGTCATGCCATCATTCCTTTCAGTTTTTTGCTCAATGCGAGATAGCGACGATATTGCCGGTGCTGTTCCGGCAAGCTGGCAAGTCTGTTCAGGTGTTGCTGGCACCGCTGCAATAATTGTGGATCGTTCTCGCCATCCGCGTACTTTTTCATAAGGACCTGAACCAGGTTCAGGTTGAGTGCGGCGTGCGCTGGCACGATAGCGAGCGCAGCGGAGAATTGATCAATAGCTGCTTCCAGGTCGCCGGATTCGAATGCTTTGATTCCATCCCGGTTTTGGGCTCTGGCTTGTAGTTTCTGGCGGAAGCCAACAGGTTCATCCAGCAGGTTTTCTATTTTCTGCAGAGTGTCCGGTTCCTCACTAAAGCGCTGGGCTAACTGTCCCAGCAAATGTTTGGCCTGGTCCTCACGGCCGAGTCGGAAAAGGGTCTTGGCATAATCAATGCCGGTGTCGGCGTCAATCAGATCCGGATCGGCCAAGGCCTCTGCCACGGACTCAAGTGCTTTTTCAGCCTCTCCTATCCTTCCCTGCCCGGCATATATCCTGGATTGAACAATTCGGCTTCGTACCTGTACGCCGTCGTCATCAGAGAAGCGTTTCTCCATTCTGGATAACACTTTGATGGCTTCGTCTGCATGCTTCGAACCTTCGTCGCTGGAGTCACCTTCACTCAGGTCAGACAGTGTCTGACCCAGCGAGAGGTAATGGTCTGAACTGTCATGGATGGAGTGGGTGCCAAGGTTCACTGTTTGACGCCAGGCATCGGAAGCGGTGGACATATCCTGGTTAGACGTAGCGAGGCAAGCCAGTTGTTTCTGCCGCAGCAGCGCATTGGGTGAGCGTTCCGTGGCCTTTTCCAGTACCTGCTGTGCCTGTGTCACGCGGCCCTGGCGTTCGAGGCCATCGGCGAGCAGGTCATAGGCCTCCATATAATCCGGGTGCTTGCTGAGCAGTTCCCTGAGGACTGAGACGGCCTGATCATAATTCTGGGTGGCCAGGAGGATCTTGCCCCGGCCAAGTCTTGCCCATGACAGATCCCGTTGGTTGAGGACATCTGTATAGATCTTGAGGGCGTGGCTGTAGTCGCCGACCTGATAGTAGAGGTCGGCCAGGGTTTTCATCAGCCAGGTTTTATAACGGGGCTGCTTGGGCAGGGTTTTCAGACACAGTGAAATCGCCTCCGGGTAGTTTTCCCGGTCGATCTCACGGTTAATGGGGAGCAGTGCATTGCGCTGGTCGATCATGCCACTGAGGCGCTTTTCCAGCATGGCGCGGTTAATCGGTTTGGTCAGGTAGGCATCAGGTTGGTACTCCCTCGCCCCCATCACCATTTCCTTGGAGGTTTCCGCAGTCACCATCAGGAACAGGGACGATCGCTTGAGCAGTTTCTTGTGTCTCAGTTCCTCCAGAATATGCTGGCCATTCTTGCCTTCACCAAGATTGTAGTCACACAGAACCACATCAACGTGATTGTAGGCACAGTATTGAATCGCCGGGGCGCCATGAGCGACCAGCTCTATCTTGTCGGCGCCACAACTGCGTAGCATCTGGCGCATGGAGAGCCGGAAATTCTCAAAATCATCGATGATCAGGTAATGGAGCTTTCCAAAAGGATTGCCCCCGCTGGATCTCGTTTTGTCTGTCATGGACGCTGCTGCTTCAGTAGCTTGTTAACCAGTGCCCGCAGTGCGGCGGGCTTCACCGGTTTGTAGAGAATCTGGTAGCCTCGCGCTATTGCATCTTCCCTGACTTCGGGCGCCATGTAACCGGTAATCAGTATACCGGGGACGTCATTGCTGAATCCGTCTCTCAGCGCGTCCATGGCGTCCAGCCCGTTCCTGTTATCATCAAGTTGATAATCAGCAAGTATAATATCGGGTTGCTGTCCGTCCAGCTTGTGGCGGGCGTCGTCGAGACTTTCCGCTGAGGTTACCTCACACTGCCAGTTGCCCAGCAGCGCGGCCATACCCTGGAGGATGGCGGGGTCGTTATCGATGCAGAGGACCTGGAGTCCTCCCAGGCTCGATACACGACGAGAGCTGGCCTGACTTTTTACCGCCGTTATCTGGGGCTGTTCCGCGGGGACAACCGGAACGGTAATACTGAAGACACTGCCTCGCCCCTGAACAGAATGAACGTTGACCGGGTGATTGAGCATGCCACTGATCCGGTCCACGATGGCCAGGCCAAGCCCCAGGCCTTTCTTGTCACGACCGTGCTGGAAGCGGCGGAATTCCTCGAAGATATGGGCAAGCTGATCCTCGGGAATCCCCGGGCCGGTATCCCAGACTTCAATACGGGCATAGCCCTTCAGTCGACGGCAGCCCAGCAGAATTTTTCCTTCCGGGGTATACCGGATGGCGTTGGACAGGAAGTTCTGTACCACCCGCCGCAGCAGTTTTGCATCAGAGCGGATCCATACCGTACTCGGTACCACATGGAGCTCCAGCCCCTGGTCTATGGCGATGGCTGAGAAGTCCGTTGCCAGGTGGCGCATCATGTCGTTAACCGGGAATGCGCCGATGTCCGGTTCCAGTGCGCCGGCGTCGAGTTTCGAGATGTCCAGCAGAGTGCTGATAATTTCCTCAGCGGCGCCCAGTGAGCTGTCGATGTGTTCCACCAGATCCTTCATGTCCCCGTCGGCTTTGCCGGCCAGGGCGGAGGTGAACAGGCGGGCAGCGTTCAGCGGTTGCAATAAATCATGACTGGCGGATGCCAGGAAGCGGGTCTTACTCTGGTTTGCCTGTTCCGCAACGGACTTGGCTTTCAGCATCTGTTCGTTGATGACCTGCAGTTCCTGGGTCCGTTCCTTAACCCGTTGCTCCAGGTAGATATTGGTTTCCTTGAGGGCCTGCTCCGTGCGCCTCATCGCGGTAATATCCTGAAACGTCGTGACATAGCCCCCGCCGGGAATGGGGCTGCCATCGACCCGCAAGACGGTGCCATCGGGGCGCTGGCGCTCGTAGGACATGGGCAGTCCGTCGCGCATGCTGCCACAGCGGTCGGCAATGATCTCGTCAATCCGACGGGCGGACAGGTTGGCGTTGGTCAGGTTGTAGCGCATCAGGTCTTCGACCGGACGCCCGACACGAACGTAGCCTTTGGGATAGTTGAACAACTCCAGATACCGGTGGTTCCAGACCACAAGCTGTTGTTGGTGATTGACGACCGACACCCCAAGGCTGATGTTCTCGATGGCAGACTGTAGCAGCTCACGGCTGAACGTCATCGCCTGTGATGCTTCATCGACAATGCTGACCACATCCTCGATCTGCATGTCACGACCGGTGAGTGTTGATTCGAGAACCACCCGAGCGGTTGACGCGCCGATCACCGAGGCCAGCTGCCGTTCAATGTACCTCATCAAGTGTGACGATGCTGGTCGGTGAGGGTGCAGGCGAATGGCGTTCCGGCGCTCGTAATTTCGGAGAATGGTTTCGGAACGTTCATCCCCCATGAAACGATCAGTAAGGGCTTGAAGATCCGATGTCAGGACCTCTCCCTGCCATGTCTGTTGTTGGGGTGTTTCAGCTTTGGGTTGGGGATCGTGGAAGAAGGACGCGATCTGGATTTTCTCGCGTACACGCTGGCGCGTCAGCATTGACAGCACAATGTAGGTCAGAGTGTTGATGCCCAGGCTCCAGATAATACCGTGGCTGATTGGATCGAACTCTGTGCCGAACAGTGCCGTCGGACGTGTCCAGGCCATTCCCCAGATACCCTGGTCTATCAGCGTATCGGTGAGCCAGCCGGTGGAGGCGAGGGCCGGCAACAGCATGGTGTAACACCACATCAGGAAACCCAGTCCCAGACCCCAGCTGGCCCCGGTGAGATTGCCCTGTCGCCAGATAATGCCACCCACGAGTGCTGGACCGAACTGGGCAGCTGCCGCAAAAGACAGCAGGCCAAAGGCAGTCAGGCTATAGTCTTCACCCGCCATCCGGTAAAAACCGTAAGCAGTCAGCAACACCACGAAGATGGCCACACGGCGAATGCTCAGCAGGAGGTGGCTGAGGTCGGCACGCTGATTCATCCTGGGACGGAAGAACTTGAGCAGTGCTGGCATGATGATTTCGTTGCTGACCATGGTGGCAATGGCGACGGAACACACAATCACCATTGCGGCCGCAGCCGAGCCGCCACCCAGGAAGGCGAGAATGGCAAGCCACTCCTCTCCGGCGAGAATGGGCAGTTTCAGGATCAGGATATCGGGGTCGGTGATGCCGGCTTCCGGATGGAGCAGCCCGGCGGCGGCAATGGGAAGCACGAAGGCGCTGGCAATGATGAGATAGATTGGCATGGCCCAGCGGGCTGTCTCGAAATCCCGGTGATCGGTGTTCTCCACCACCATGACGTGAAACTGTCGGGGCAGACAGATAATCGCGAGCATGGCGACGAGGGTCTGGGTAATAAAGGCAGGCGCCTCGATACCATTGGTTGTCAGGGTTCCGGTAAGTCCGGCCTCCCGTACCCTGCCGAGCAAGTCTCCGAATCCTCCATAAAGGCCGTAGCCAACAAACAGGCCTACAGCCACGAAAGCCACAATCTTGATCAATGATTCAAAAGCAACAGCCTGAATCATCCCCCGATGGTGTTCCGTGGACTCCAGGTGCCGCGTCCCGAACAGTACGGTGAATACGGCGAGCACAAGGGTGATATACCAGGCAGAGTCGTTCCAGGCTGCGGTGCTGAGTTCCTGGTAGCCGCTACCGTTCTCGGATAAGACGGTGAACCCCATGGAGATGGCTTTGAGCTGAAGTGCAATATACGGAACGCTGCCAATCAGCGCGAATGTAGCGATCATGGCCGCCAGAACCTGGGACTTGCCGTAGCGGGAGGCAATGAAGTCGGCAATCGATGTGCTGTTGTTGCGTTTACTGATGTAGATGATTCGGCGCAACAGAGGGGCGCCAAAAACAAAGAGGATCAGTGGCCCGAGATAAATGGGAAGGAAACCCAATCCTTCCTGGGTGGCGCGTCCGACTGCGCCATAGAAGGTCCATGAGGTGAAATACACCGCCAGTGAAAGGGCGTAAATGTGTGTTCTGGCCAGTTTGCGGCGATACAATCCGGGATGCTTGTCGCCTGCCCAGGCAATGACAAACAGAATCGAAATGTACGTTATGGATATTAAAACCAGCAGCCAGGCACTAATCATCGTTACGCATTCCCGTTACCTCTGGCGGGTTGGGCAGTCAGTTTACGGCGTGTCAGCCGGAGCAAACGGTCTCCAGCAGGGGATCCCCGGAAACAAGTGTTTTCAGGTTATCAACACGGGGTCTGCCGTCGGAACCCAATGGAACAAGCTCTTGGGTGGCACAGTTTATAATATGAATACGGTGGGATACCGCATCCGTCATCTTTTGCTCGAACCGATAGAGTGTAAATCGGACAACGTTACGATTGTCACTATCACGGACGATGCTTTTGGTATCCACCGTTGTGAAGGATGTGGTGTAAGGGAAGACAAATGTCCAGGGTCGCCAGAAGATACCGTCGTCCTGCGTATTCACAACGACCGCTTCTTCCGGGAGCTGTGCTTTCTTATGGTCGTACCAGGTGTATTCTCCCTGAATGAGGTAGGCGAGCATGCCCACTCCTGCGAAAACGGGAATGATCCATCGTGGGGCTTTGTTTCGGGTGGCTGCGCGAATGCCAAGAGCAATACCGGCTGCACCCAGGCCGCAAAAAACAGTGGCAACTAGTGTCCAGAACATAAAATCATTTCCTCAAAAAAAGAACGGGCTCCCTCATTGAGGAAGCCCGTCCAGGTTCAACCTGTCAATTCTGCGAATGAATCAGGTTGAGTTGTTGCTTAGTGGTCCTGAGCCTGACCGGCACCACGTGGGTAACGGACGCTCTCAACCAGCTCCTGAATCTCAACGGGCGGTTCTTCAGTGGCGTTGGATACCACGAAGGCTACCGCAAAGTTGACGACTGCACCAATCGCGCCGATAGACAGCGGGGAGATGCCCAGTACCCAGTTCTCCGGGGTATCCGGCAGGTTTGCTGTGCCAGGAATGAACAGCCAGCCCTTATATACGAAGATGTATACCAGAGTGAAGGTCAGACCGCTAAGCATGCCGGCAATGGCACCGGTGTTGTTCACGCGCTTGGAGAAGATGCCCATCATCAGGGCCGGGAACAGGGAAGCGGCCGCTATACCGAATGCGAGAGCAACCACTTGTGCCGCGAAGCCCGGTGGATTCGCCCCCAGGTAAGTGGCGACTACAATCGCGACGGCCATCGAAATACGCGCGGCTAACAGCTCGCCTTTTTCGGAGATAGCCGGATTGATCGAGCCTTTTATCAGGTCGTGACTGACCGCCGAGGAAATCGCAAGTAACAGGCCGGCTGCCGTAGACAGCGCTGCAGCGAGACCACCGGCTGCAATCAGGCCGATGACCCAGCCCGGCAGGTTGGCGATTTCCGGATTGGCCAGTACCAGGATATCCCGGTTGACGACCAGCTCATTACCTTCCCAGCCACGGGCCTGGGCCTGGGGTTCGAACTCAGGTGTGTCGTTGTACAGCTGAATCCGGCCATCTTCGTTCTTGTCGGTGAACTGAATCAGACCTGTCACTTCCCAATCTCTGACCCAGGATGGCCGCGCATCATACTCAATGGGCTCAGCGGCGGTGCCGTCCGGATAGATGGTGGTCATCAGATTCAGTCGAGCCATGGAAGCAACGGCAGGCGCTGTCAGGTACAGCAGTGCAATGAACACCAATGCCCAACCCGCAGACCAGCGTGCATCCGCTACCTTCGGAACGGTGAAGAAACGAATGATAACGTGTGGCAGACCCGCGGTACCGATCATCAATGACAAGGTGAACAGGACCATGTTCAGCTTGTTGTCGATGTCAGCGGTGTACTCGTTGAAACCAAGGTCGGTAATGACCTGATTCAGTTTGTCCAGGATGGGCATGCCGGAATCGATGTGGGTAGAGAACAGGCCCAGAGGTGGAATCGGGTTACCGGTCAGCTGCATTGAGATAAATACGGCCGGAATGGTGTAAGCGGTAATCAGTACACAGTACTGGGCAACCTGAGTGTAGGTGATGCCTTTCATACCACCGAGAACCGCGTATACGAACACCACAATAGCGGCAATGATCAGCCCCAGGGTTGCATCAACTTCCAGGAAGCGGGAGAAAGCAACGCCGGCGCCAGCCATCTGGCCAATGACGTAGGTTACTGAGGCAACGATGAGACAGACAACCGCCACCAGCCGCGCATTTTTGCTGTAGAACCGGTCACCGATAAACTCAGGAACGGTGAACTTGCCGAATTTACGCAGATACGGCGCCAGCAGCATGGCCAGCAGGACGTAGCCGCCAGTCCACCCCATCAGGAACGAGGAGTTGGCGTAACCACCGGCGGCAATCAGACCCGCCATGGAAATAAAGGATGCCGCAGACATCCAGTCGGCACCGATCGCCATACCATTGGTGACCGGGTGAACGCCGCCACCGGCAACGTAGAAATCACTGGTGCTTCCGGCCTTCGCCCAGATGGCGATGCCGATATAGAGGAGGAACGAACCCCCGACGAACATGATGTTGATTGCAAATTGGCTCATTCGTTCTTACTCCTCGTGCACGCCGAATTTTTCATCGATCTTGTTCATGCGCCACGCGTAGTGGAAGATCAAAGCGATGAACGTCAGGATGGAGCCCTGCTGGGCAAACCAGAAACCCAGGTCGGTTCCGCCGATGGGGATACCGGCGAGCAGTGGGCGGAGCAGAATTGCGAAGCCGTAGGATACCAGAGCCCAGACAATCAGACTTCCGAATATCAGACGGAGGTTCGCCTTCCAGTACTTTTCAGCGTCGTAGCTATGACCTGACATAGGATCACTCCTGTATTGTTGTTGTGGAGGTTGGGTGTGTTACTGGAGAGATACGATTGCTAGAGAATTTATTATTCATATAAGTGCTTCTCCGACTTGTTGTCTTCTCTGACTTTACTGGTCAAGGGATATATAGATATTGGCAAAAGGTCTAATTCTCAGTCATTTGCCTCGGAATCGGACGATTCCATAGCCCGAAGGGAATCGGTTCAGAAGCGCTGCATCCTCTTCAGACGCCGGTAGTAATGCAGCTTGTTGGTCAGCTCTCCAAGCGTTGAAACGTCATTTTTTTGTGCCTTATTGAGTGCGATCAGCGTCAATTCTGCAGTCGCCAGCGCGTCTGCAGCAGCGTGATGGCGTTCGCTGACTTCCAGGCCGAAGAAATCGGCCCAGTTGTCCAGGCCGCGGCCGCCGGGTTTGGCGTCCGGGAAGAAAGCCGGTAGCAACTCGGCCACATCGATCCAGGTGTGGCTTTGGGTGTAGCCCAGTGTTTGTCTCAGGGTTTTCTCCAGGAACTTCTGGTCGAATGCCGAGTGGTAAGCCAGGATCGGGTCACCGTTCATCCATTCCAGCAGGTGAACCAGTGCGTCTTCGGTTTCATGTCCCCGGGTCAGGGCTTCGGGGCCGATGCCATGGATGAGCACGGTCTCGCTGATATCAAGTTCAGGGCGGCGAAGAATCAGGTCGAACTGGTCTTCCAGGTGAATGACGCTCCCCGTGATGGCAACGGCGCCGATGGCGATGACCTGGTCTTTTCCGGGGTGAAGGCCGGTGGTCTCCAGATCCAGCACAACCAGCCGGCAGTCGGACAGCGCCTGATCACCGGCGGCCCTGGGGGAGGGAAGGTGCTCAGGGTCATATGCCCCGCGCGTTCCAGCGCGGCGTTGTTCAATCCAGTGACGGATCTGTTCCAGCATATCGCCAAGCCCTTTCATCATAGTTGGTAGGTGACTTCCAGCTTTTGCTGGAGACGCTGGGCCTGTCGGAACGATTCCCTCAGGATCCGACGGTCAAGCGGGTTAAGGTCATCCGGGTCAATATAATTGGACAGCGGTTCATCGCGATTCAGCATTTCCTGGTGGGCCCGCATGCGAATGGCCTGGATAAGGCTGTAGGCTTCTTTCCAGGCATTGGCATCCTTGGGATCAAACGCTCCCTTGGCAACGAGCCGGTCCATTCGTTCAAGGGTGTTGGCTTCCTCTACCCCGTTTGCCAGGGCAAACACCCGGACGGCCTCCACAAAGGGGGCCAGTCCCTGACGCTTGAGGTCAATGGTGTGTTTCCTGCCGTCTGGCGCGTAACGGAAATTGCGAAACATAGTGAGCGGCGGTCGCCGGTTCATGGCGTTGCCAGCCAGCATTTTCTGGAACAGGGCATTTTTCTGGATACGTGTCAGAACCTTGCCGTACAGATCTTCCAGAGGCCCGGTAGGGCCAAATACCCCGCGCATGTCGAGGAAAATGGAGGAATACACCAGATTTTGCGGTGTGGATGCGTCGATGAAGCGAATAAACCAGTCGTCCCATTCCCTACTGCTCAGACAAAGCTTCGGGTTGCTGGCCATGATGTTGCCTTTGCACAAGGTAAAGCCACATTCTGCCAGTTCCCTGTTCACCTGCTCTGCAAACGGCAGAAGCTTCTCCCGCACCTGTTCCTCCGTCATGCCTTCCGGTGTTTCAAACAGAATGCCGTTATCCTGGTCGGTCAGCAGCGTTTGCTCCTGCCTCCCTTCACTGCCGAAGGTCAGCCAGGTAAAGGGAATGCCGGGGTCGTTTTTCTTGATGTTGAGCTCCAGCACCCGCCGCACAGTTACGTCATTCAGCGTGGTAATGATTTTGACCACCTGGCCGGAGTCGGCGCCATGGGCGAGCATGGCATCCACCAGGCGGGATACGTCCGAGCGCAGGCTGACGAGGGTTCGTAAATGGGCGGCGGTTCCGATGGTCCTGGCCAGATTGACCAGGTCCACGCGTTGGAGGGAGAACAGGTCACGTTCGGAAACCACTCCGATCAGGCGATGCTCCTCATCGACCACGCACAGGTGGGCAAAATGGTGTTCGGCCATCAGCATGGCGGCCTCAAAGGCATCGGCGTTGGAGGTCAGACAAATAGGATTCCTGGTCATGAACTGACTGATCGGGGTGTTGAGGGGGCCTTTTTCTTCCGCCACCATGGTGCGCAGGTCCCTCAGGGTAAAAATGCCGGTGGGGCGCCGCACATCATCGGTAATGATGATGCTCCCCACGTTGTTTTCGTGCATCCGGGCGACGGCCTTGCGAACCGGGAGGTCTGGGGAGCAGACAATCGGATTCCTGAGGGCGTACCGCTCCAGAGGGGTGTCCAGAGAGCTGCTGGAACCGATGGACGCCATGGCACCGGACTGAATTCGCTGGTTGACCTGGTCCAGCAGGCTGCTGACCCCTCGCAGGCAAAAATCGCGGAATGGGTCGCTTTCCGAAAGCAGGGTGACAAAGGCATCATGTTCGATGCTCAGGCAGAAAGTGTCGCCCGAGGCACGGTGAAGGGTACTGGTGGGGCGTTCGCCAACGAGCGCCGCCAGGGGGAAACATTCACCCAGACTGATCTCGAAGGTGGTTTCAGTCTTGTCTTCCTTGCTGTTGTGGCGCTCGCCGCGAATCCGCCCCTGCTTCACCACATAGAAACGCTGAACCGGGCCATCCTCGGGAGACAGCACTATGTCGCCATCGGCATAGAAGCGTAGTGAGGCATGCTCGGCAAAGTGCGCAAGATGAGTGTCATCCATGCTGGAAAACGGGGCGTGTTCCCGGAGAAACATCATGATCGCACGGGTGTTCTGGGGGCGGGGGGTGTTCGTCGAGGCGGCAACCATACTATCGTCCGTCCTGTATATTGTAATCTCGAGTGTAGATCAGACCCTGTGGGGCAGCCCTACGATGTTCGTCGCAGGTAGCTACACTGAGACTGTCTGGCTTTATGCCCGTAGGGCCGGGTGGTACAGTTCCGTTAACTCCAACGCTGAACAACATTATCATGACGACCAAAGAAGAGCGCCTGAGCTTTCTGGAAGAAATGAAGGATGTCCGGCGCATCCGCAGGCCCAATCGTGCGGAAGTTAAAGCGCCGAGGGAATTGACGCCCGGTCATATGGAGCGCCAACGGTCTGCCGTGGACCAGCCCGTGAAAGATGCGAATCATCTGACATCCGATATGGTGGACCCCCTGACGGCACACGATATTCTGAGCTGGCAGCGCCCTGGCGTCCAGCATGGCGTGTTCCGCAAACTGAGGCTGGGCCAGTATCCGATCGAGGCGAGGCTGGACCTGCACCGCATGACCGTTGAGGAAGCCCGGCGTGAGGTCTTCGGTTTCATTAACGATTGCGTGCGTTACGGTCTTCGCTCGGTCATCATTCTTCATGGCAAAGGCGAGCGTAACCCGGATGGTATTGCCCAACTGAAAAGTTACCTCGCGAAATGGCTGCCGGAACTGGACAGCGTGCTTGCCTTTCATTCGGCCCGGAAACACCATGGCGGCACGGGCGCGGTCTATGTCATGGTTCGCAAGAGTGAGCGGGACAAGCAACACAATCGCGAAATACATGGCAGCCGGTAACGGCGCCGGCTGTATACTAAGGCTGAACCGATCAAACAGCCTGGTAAGACAGGACTCTGGAGAAAGCTATGGCTAAGAAACTGTTCTTTGTAGTGTGTATATCCCTGGCGATGGCGGGTTGTAAGGACCGGGTGATCTGGAATGACAATGGCAAGGTGGATGAAGCCACGGAAAACCGGGAAGTCTGGGATACCAAAGGCAAAATGGACGGTGATGACCGCAAGATCTGGAATGATCAGGACGGCGAAGCTGTCGTAAAATAGGTCTGAAACTGCCCGCTGCCCCAGCGTTGGCTGAGTCTGGAGAATGCCCTTGTTCGATGTAACCCGATACGCCCGGGCGGCCGAGTCCATTATTGACGCCGGGCGCTTCCTGTATGGTCGTGGCTGGTCACCGGCGACCAGCAGTAACTACTCTGCCCGTATTGATGCCAACCATATCGCCATTACGGTTTCCGGTCGCCACAAGGGCGAACTGGGGGCTGGCGATGTCATGGTGGTGGATCTGGCCGGCCAGGCAGTTCAGAGCCAGGCCCGCTCGTCTGCGGAGACCCTGCTGCACACGGTGCTGTACGATCAGTTTCCTGACGTAGGGGCGGTGCTTCATACCCACTCGGTCAATGCGACGGTTCTCAGTCGGATCCTGCCTCCGGATCAGTCACTGGAGCTACAGGGTTATGAACTGCAGAAGGCCTTTCCCGGCCACGACACCCATGAAGACACGCTGGTCGTGCCGGTCTTCGACAACACTCAGGACATCCCGCACCTGGCCGAGCGGACCAAGCAATGGTTCCGGGATCATCCGGACCAGCCCGGTTACCTGATCCGGGGCCACGGTCTTTATACCTGGGGCAGGACCATGGCAGACTGCCTGAGGCATATTGAGGCGTTTGAATTCCTGTTTGAGTGTGAACTTGCAACCATGAGGCTCCGTCCATGACTACCCTGAGCATTTTTAACCAGAACCAGCCAGAGCAACCTCAGACGGTGACGGAAGACGCCAGCGAGATCCAGCGGTTGCTGGGGGAAAAGGGCATTCGATTCGAGCAATGGCCGACCCGAGATCTGCCAGAGGACGCCGCCCAGGATGCGATTCTGGAAGCCTATCAGACGGAGGTGGCGGCGCTTAAGCAGGAATGTGGGTTTCAGACCGCCGATGTGATCAGCCTGAATCCCGACAACCCGCAGAAAGACACACTGCGCCAGAAGTTTCTGGATGAACACGTACACAGTGAAGACGAGGTGCGTTTCTTCGTGCGTGGCCAGGGCCTGTTCTATCTGCATCTGGAGGACCAGGTATTTGCCGTGCTGTGCCAGAAGAATGATCTGATCAGTGTGCCTGACGGTACCCGCCACTGGTTCGATATGGGCCCTGAGCCCCGCTTCACCTGTATCCGCCTGTTTTCAAACCCTGAAGGCTGGGTTGCGAATTTTACCGGTGAAGACATCGCCAGCCGACTGCCGCGCTATGAAAAACTGGCTGGGGTCGCTTGATGATCCGGGTGATTCTCACTGACATTGAAGGTACCACCAGCTCCATATCGTTTGTCCACGAAGTGCTGTTTCCCTATGCGGCGGAGCATATCGCGGATTTTGTCCGTGAGGGGGCGGCGGATAATCCCGCAGTTTCCGAGCAGCTCGATGCCGTTGCGCAGCGCTCCGAGGTTGATCGCGGTGACATCGAAGGGTTGATTGCCGTTCTCCAGTCATGGATCCGCGACGACCGTAAGGAAACATCCCTGAAGGCTCTGCAGGGCATGCTCTGGGAACAGGGTTACCAGCAGGGCGCCTTTCATGGCCATATCTACCCGGATGCCGCGGATTACCTCCAGCGCTGGCATGACCGGGGGCTGAGGTTGTTCGTCTATTCCTCCGGATCGGTGAAGGCCCAGAAGCTGATTTTCGGATTCAGCGAAGCAGGGGACTTCACGCCCTTCTTCTCCGGTTATTTCGATACCCGGGTAGGGGGCAAGAAGGAAGCCCAGTCCTATCGCAATATCCTGGAGCAATTGGGGGTGGAGCCGGAAACGGTGCTGTTTCTCTCCGATGTGGAAGCGGAACTGCAAGCCGCGGAGGAGGCCGGTATCCAGACCGCCTGGCTGGTTCGGGAAGGGGAGCTTCCGGACGCTGACCGGGTGGTGGCCCGGAACTTTGCCGAGGTGGACGACCTGCTCAGAAAGCGTTGAGGACTTGCTGCCGCTACGCAGGCCGTTCGTCCTGATTCAGGGGGTATCTGCGCAGTGATTGTGCGTCATCTGATTGTTGCTTTCCTGGCTCTGGTGACCGCCGGCTGCAACCCTTTCTCTGAAGCCCCGTCGATGATGGATGAATACGTTGAGCGGGTCGCCAGGGTGCTCGATGGCGAGGTGTCGCTGTCGGAATTGCCCGAGATCCAGCGTATGCCGCGTCGGCGCGACCGTCGTATGGACATGCCCGATCTGGAGTTGGGCATCCTGGATTTCCTGTCGCTCTACGGCTGTCAGTTGCAGTATGTCGTTGGTGAGCGCAACTCGGTGATGGGGCGGGTCATGGATCCGCTGAATCGCCTTCGTTACGAACTCCGTTTTATTGAAGCCGCCCGTGACTGCCTGCCGGATATCGACCGCGAAAAGTTGAAAAAGAGCGTTGAACAGGCGATAGACAGCAAGCTGGAATCGTTGCCAGTAGCTATCTGGAACGCAACCTGGGCGACGGAAGAAATTGAAACACTGTTCACCCTGTCCAAGGGGTATTTCCCCGTTGCTGCCGATGGAAACCCGGTATCGGACCTTTCCGCTGATGTCAGCCGCCTCAACTCAACGGTGCAATCCCTCCTGGAAGGCCGACTCGACCACTCGCTGGACTATGTGGGTGAAGTGCATCAGCGCTGGCAGGCAGAGCACCGGGCTGGTCAGTTGCTGAACAGTGCGCGCCTGCTGATAGCCAGGCTGGACGACGCCACGGCTATTATCCGGTCACGGCTGGGCAGTCGCCCGCTGTGTATTGATGGCAAGCCCAACAACCAGTCCAATATCGTCCGGAACATGTTTTTCAGCGTCTACATCGACAGGATCCAGCCCTATATGAGTGACGTTCGTCGCGCCCGGGACGACCTGATCCGTCCGCTGGCGGCTTTGTCCGTCGCTCAGGAGGAGATAATGCCGGATTCCTTCAGGGCCTGGTCTCGCCGCTACTTGGCCACAACCGGGGATGACAGCCTGTGGCAGGCGCTGGATCGTGCAATGGCAGAGCACACGGAGAGCTGGCAGCAACTGTTGGGACAGTGTGGTCTGAGGCCGGGCGCCTGAGCCGACAATCAGCGCTGACTTTCGGGAGTGACCCGCAGTATTTCCTCAATTGTCGTCTGGCCCGCGGCTACTTTCTGGGCGCCGCTTAATCGCAAGGATTTCATGCCGGTCTTATAAGCCTCGAGTCGCAACTGCTCCAGTTCGCACTGATCGGTGATCCGGGCGCTCAGATCGCCGGACAACTTGAGGATTTCATAAACCCCGGCACGGCCATAATAGCCGGTGTTGCGGCATTCCAGACAGCCTACCGGCTGGTAGACCTGCTCTGGCGTCGGGGCTTTCCATGGGCGCGTCAGGCTTTTCCAGGCCTGGTTATCCACGGGGCCGGGTGCCTTGCAGTGAGGGCAGAGGGTGCGTGCCAGGCGTTGCGCCATTACCCCGAGAACCGTGGCGCGGATCAGGTAGGGTGGAATGCCCAGTTCCATCAGGCGTGTGATTGCGCTGGGTGCGTCGTTGGTGTGCAGGGTAGAGAGTACAAGATGCCCCGTCAGCGCCGCCTGTACCGCCATTTCAGCGGTTTCGAGATCGCGGATCTCACCGATCATGATGATGTCCGGATCCTGGCGCAGAAGCGCCCGGACACCGGAGGCAAACGTCAGCTCAATGTTGCTCTGGACCTGCATCTGGTTGAAGGCAGGCTCCACCATCTCGATCGGGTCTTCAATAGTGCAGAGATTCACCTCCGAGGAGGCCAACTGCTTGAGAGTCGAATAGAGTGTGGTGGTTTTGCCCGACCCGGTGGGGCCGGTGACTAGGACAATACCGTGGGGGCGATCGGTAATATCGTGCCAGCGTTCCCGGTCTTCGCGGGAGAAGCCCAGCTGTTCGTAGGACTTGAGCAGAACTTCGGGATCGAAAATCCGCATCACCATTTTTTCGCCAAAGGCCGTTGGCATGGTGGCAAGGCGTAATTCCACCTCGCTGTTGTCAGGCTTGCGGGTTTTGATGCGGCCGTCCTGGGGGCGGCGCTTTTCTGCGACGTTGAGGCGTCCCAGGATTTTCAGGCGGCTGGTGACAGCTACGCCCACATGGCCCGGGAATTCATACACATTGTGCAGCACGCCGTCGATCCGGAAGCGTACCTGAGTGACGTTGCGTCTCGGCTCGATGTGAATATCGGATGCACGCTGGTCAAACGCATACTGCAATAGCCAGTCCACGATTTTGACGACGTGCTGGTCATTGGCGTCGGGGTTCTCGTTGGCGCCCAGGTCCAGCAGCTGCTCGAAATTCTGGTTGCCGGCAGAACCGGACCCCTGCCGGCCGCTGGCCTTGCTGACGGAATTGGCCAACTGGTAGAACTCGACGGTGTAGCGGCGGATATCCTCTGGGTTGGCCACAACCCGGCGAATGTCTTTCTGCACCGCCTGGCGGAGGTTGCTTTCCCAGTCGCTTTTGAAAGGTTCGGCGCTGGCGATCAGCACCTCGTCCGGATGTATCTCGACCGCCAGTATGCCGTGGCGCTGGGCAAAGGCGTAGGACATTACCCTGGCGATGGAGGGAGTATCAATCTTCAGGGGATCAATGTGGTACCAGGGCTGCCCCGCCCACTCTGCCAGCCACTGGGTTAGGCGATCCAGATCCAGTGTGCGGCCGGAATTCAGGCTCTTGAGGCTGGCAATAGCAAACAGCTCAAGGGGGTGTCGGCGGTCGGTGTCCGCACCGATATTGGCCTGCAGGATGCGATCGGCATCCTGCTGGGAGATTTCACCGCTGGTGACCAGAGCCGTCGCCAGGTCGCGAAGGGTCAGGGTGCTTCTGGGCGGTGCTGGTGCGCGGAGGTTACCCATAAGTGGATCCCATCATGCGCCCGGGGCCGGATGCGGTCGATTCACTTTCAGATGCACCATGGCGACCGTGAACAGCAGGAACGTCAGAATCGTCAGGATGAGCCAGGCGGCGGCGCCTTCGCTCAGCCAGGCGGATACCACGGCCTGGGTGAAGTAAAAAATCACCACAAAGGCCATCCAGATATATCCCCGGTTATGACCGCGAAAGACAGGAACTGCAAAGGCCAGCAGGGGAAGCAGTTTGACTGTCAGCATCAGCGGAACCGACACGCCCTCGACCTGGGTTGGATAAAACGTGGTAATCAGAAGGGTCGCCAGGACCGCAATATAAAGACCGATGGTCAGTCTGGCTGTTATGCGTGCTTTCGGGTTGTGGAGCATAGGTGCTTTCCGTTTATGATCTTGTCAGTGTCTTGAATGCTGGCTCAATAAAGTTTCAGTGCCAGGGTGCCCAGTCGTTCACCAAAGCTCTGGCAAACGGTTTTTTCATGGCTTGTCAGCGGCCGCTGCTCGCCAGTGCCCGCCCAGTGAGAAGGGCCATAGGGCGTGCCTCCGGACGAGGTTTCATTCAGCGCTGACTCTGAATAGGGCACGCCACACAACACCATGCCATGGTGCAACAGGGGCAGCATCATGCTGAGCAGGGTGGTTTCCTGGCCGCCGTGCAGACTGCCGGTGGAGGTAAACGCTCCGGCGGGCCTGCCAGACAGGGTGCCGTTCAGCCACAGATCCCCGGTGTTGTCCAGAAAGTGCTTGAGCGGCGCCGCCATGTTGCCGAAACGGGTCGGGCTGCCAATGGCCAGGCCGGCGCAATGAGCAAGGTCGTCCTTGCTGGCGTAGGGGGCGCCGCTGTCGGGAACCGGTGGCAGGGTTGACTCGGTATCCGGAGACACCGGTGGCACCGTGCGAATGCGAACGTCCACACCGTTCACCCGCGATACACCGCGGCCAATCTGGGTGGCCATTTCGGCGGTCTGACCGGTTCGGCTATAGTAGAGCACCAGTACGTATGGGGTGTCAGACGACATCAACAGGCTCCGGTCATAGAATGGCCAGTACGTTTTCCGGCGGACGACCCAGAGCGACCTTGTCGCCACGGATCACGATAGGGCGTTCAATCAGTTTGGGATTGGCCACCATGGCACTGACCAATGCATCACGATCCAGTTCCGGGCTATCCAGGCCAAGTTCCCGGTACTCCTTTTCCTTGGTGCGCATCAGCTGGCGGGGTTCACAACCGAGCACATCCAGAATGTGTATGAGTTCCTGCTCTGTCGGTGGGGTTTCAAGGTAGCGTATAATCTCCGGCTCGATACCGCGATCGGTAAGCAGTTCAAGAGTTTGTCTGGATTTTGAGCAGCGGGGGTTGTGGAAAATACGGGTCGGTTCTGTCATCTTCTGGCCTGAGTTTTAAATGGCTTTCCTGAATTTCGGATGCCCCGTAGTCTAACAGGAGGACTCCCCGTGCAGTACCCTGCAAGGTCTCGTTGTCGAACTCTCTTTTCACCTCTGGTCGTGGTGATCTCGCTGTTGGCACTGTCTGGTTGTGGGAAGGTGGCGTTCGAGCAGGCACAAGGTGAGCCTGTCGACTGGGACAGTCTTCGGGGGCAGTGGGTCCTGGTGAATTATTGGGCCGAGTGGTGCAAGCCTTGCCTGGAAGAAATACCCGAATTGAATAAGCTGGACCGCAGTAGCCGTATTACTGTGCTGGGCGTGAATTTTGACGGCATCAAGGGGCAGGCGCTGGTCGATCTGGGCGAAACCATGGGTATCCGCTATACCATGCTGGCGGAAGATCCGGGCCCTGAGTTTGGCTGGAAAACCCCGGTGGGATTGCCTGCTACCTTTGTGGTGAATCCTGAGGGTGAGCTGCGCGAGACCCGTTTCGGACCCGTGACGGAAGCAGAAGTGATAGAACTGACGGGCGGCTGATATCGCCCGCAACTGGAATTCAACAGCAGGAATAGCCTGACGTTATGGCGCAAACCTTTGTACACCTCCGCGTACACTCCGAATACTCCATGGTGGATGGACTGGTGCGGGTCAAGCCGCTGGTCAGCCGGGTTGCGGAGCTCGGCATGCCGGCCGTGGGCCTCACCGATCAGTCGAACATGTGCGCGCTTGTGCGCTTTTACAAGGCCGCCACCGGAGCGGGCGTCAAGCCCATTATTGGTGCCGATCTGTGGCTGGAGAATCCTGAGGAGCCGGAAAACCCCTTCCGTCTGACGCTGCTGGCCCGTAACAATGACGGTTACCTTCACCTGACTGAAATCATCAGTCAGGGCTACACGGAAGGCCAGCGCTTTGGTAAGCCCATCATTCAGCGGGCGTGGCTGGAAGCCCGTTCAGCAGGCCTGATCGCTCTGTCGGGGGGCAAGTTCGGTGATGTGGGCAGGGCGTTGCTGGCGGGTAAGCCGGAGCTGGCCCGGGAACGGGCCGAATACTGGATGAATCTCTATCCGGATGCCTATTACCTGGAGCTTCAGCGCACCGGCCGCGCCGGCGATGAAGACTGCCTGCACCTGAACGTCGAGCTGGCGGAATCCCTGGCGATTCCGGTGGTGGCCACTAACGATGTTCATTTTCTGGAGACCGAAGATTTCGAGGCCCATGAAGCCCGGGTGTGCATTGGCGAAAGCCGGACTCTGGATGATCCCCGCCGTGACCGCCGGTTCAGTGATCAGCAGTTCCTCCGCAGTGCGGAAGAGATGATCGAGCTGTTCGAGGACATTCCCGAAGCGGTTGAGAACACCGTCGAGATTGCCCGCCGCTGCTCGGTCAAGGTTCGCATGGGTGAGTACTTCCTGCCCAACTACCCGATCCCCGACGGGATGACCATGGACGAATACTTCCGCAAGGTGTCGGAAGACGGCCTGGAAGAACGCCTGGCCAAAACCCTGAGCAAGGACGATCCCGAATACGACACCAAGCGCGAAGCCTATTACACGCGTCTCAACTTTGAGCTGGATATCATCATCCAGATGGGGTTCCCCGGGTACTTCCTCATCGTAATGGACTTTATCAAATGGGCGAAGAACAACGGCGTGCCGGTGGGCCCTGGCCGGGGTTCCGGCGCCGGCTCCCTGGTAGCCTACGCGCAGCTGATCACCGATCTGGACCCGCTGGAATACGACCTGCTGTTTGAGCGCTTCCTGAACCCGGAACGGGTATCCATGCCCGACTTCGACGTCGACTTCTGTATGGAAGGCCGGGACCGGGTGATTGCCTACGTGGCCGAGAAATATGGCCGTGAGGCGGTATCCCAGATCATCACGTTCGGTACCATGGCCGCCAAGGCGGTGGTGCGGGACGTGGCCCGTGTGCAGGGCAAGTCCTACGGCCTGGCGGACAAACTGTCCAAGATGATTCCGTTTGAGCCGGGGATGACCCTGGAGAAGGCTCTTGAGCAGGAACCTCAGCTGACCGATTTCCTCGAGCAGGATGAGGAAGCCCAGGAAATCTGGGATATGGCCCTGAAACTGGAAGGTGTGTGCCGTAACGCTGGTAAGCACGCCGGGGGCGTGGTCATCGCGCCCACCAAGATTACCGACTTCTCGCCGCTGTATTGCGATGACGAAGGCGGCAGCCTGGTCACCCAGTTCGACAAGGGCGACGTGGAAGATGCCGGTCTGGTGAAGTTCGACTTTCTGGGTTTGCGGACCCTGACGATCATCGACTGGGCCCTGAAAATGGTCAATCCACGTCGGGAAAAGCGTGGATTGCCACCGCTGGATATCAACGAGATTCCGCTGGACGACGTGCCGTCTTTCGACATGCTGAAGAAAGCGGAAACCACGGCGGTGTTCCAGCTGGAATCCCGTGGTATGAAAGACCTGATCCGGCGACTGCAGCCGGATTCCCTGGAGGATATGATCGCCCTGGTGGCGCTGTTCCGTCCGGGCCCGCTGCAGTCGGGGATGGTGGATGACTTTATCGACCGTAAGCATGGCCGGCAGCCGGTCTCGTTTCCTCACCCGGATTACCAGTACGATGGCCTGAAACCGGTATTGGAGCCCACCTATGGGGTCATCCTGTACCAGGAGCAGGTCATGCAGATCGCCCAGGTGATGGCTGGGTACAGCCTCGGTAACGCCGACATGTTGCGTCGGGCCATGGGTAAGAAAAAACCCGAGGAGATGGCCAAGCAGAAACAGTTCTTTCTTGACGGCTGCGAAAAGAATGGCATCGACAAAGTCCTGGCGGAGAACATCTTCGACCTGGTGGAAAAGTTCGCCGGTTACGGCTTTAACAAATCGCACTCCGCCGCCTATGCCCTGGTGTCCTATCAGACGCTGTGGCTGAAGGCCCATTACCCGGCCGAATTCATGGCCGCGGTACTCACTGCCGATATGCAGAACACCGACAAGGTCGTAACGCTGGTGGAAGAGTGCCGGAACATGAAGCTGGACCTTCTGGTGCCGGACGTCAGCCGCTCGGAATATACCTTTACCGTTAACGACGACGGCCAGATCGTTTATGGTCTCGGCGCCATCAAGGGGCTGGGGGAAGGGCCGATCCAGAGTATTGTGGAAGGCCGGGCCGATGGCGAGCCCTATCAGGATATCTTCGATTTCTGTCGCCGGGTGGACCCGAAGAAAGTCAACAAGCGGGCCATGGAAGCGCTGATCCGCTCCGGTGCCATGGACAAAATGGGTGCCGGCCGGGCCCAGCTCATGGCCAGCATCGACAAGGCGGTGCAACAGGCGGGGCAGCAGTCCCGTAACGACGCCGTGGGCATGATGGACATGTTTGGGGAAACCCTGGAAGCGGGCGGCGACACCGATCCCTACGAAGACGTGGCTCATGTCCGGGAATGGCCGGAGAAAGAGCGGCTGAAGGGGGAGAAGGACACCCTGGGTCTGTACCTGACCGGACACCCGTTCGATGAATACGAGAAGGAGGTGCGTCGGTTTGTGCGTTCGTCCATCTCTGACCTCAAGCCCAACAAGTCACCCCAGCGGGTGGCCGGGCTCGTGGTTGCCCAGCGCACCATGAAAACCCGTACCGGCTCCACCATGTGTTTTATAACCTTGGATGACCGCAGTGCCCGCATCGAAGCCACGCTGTTTTCGGAAGCGTTCTTCGAGAACCGTGAGTTGTTGCAATCGGACCAGGTGATCGTGGTGGAAGGTCAGGTCAGCCACGATGATTATTCCGGGCAAATGAAAATGCGGGTTAATTCCGTCATGGACGTCGGAACCGCGCGCCAGCAATTCAGCCGCGGGCTGAAATTGTCGCTGCATGCCGACCAGTTGCAAAACGGGCTGCTGGACAAACTGGGTAACACCCTTGACCCCTTCCGCTGCGAAGGTAGTCCGGTGTGGATCGAGTACAGTAGCGCGGAAGCGAGAACACGCATTGAGTTGGGAGAAGCCTGGAGGATCCAGCCAGATGACGACCTGTTGCTGGAGTTACGCTACCTTGTGGGCGACCAGTCCGTGGAACTGGTCTATGATTGAGGGATGCAGCAGGTTTAACGTTAAATGTTTGTCAGACTGCGGACTCATACCAATGTCCGCTTTAGCCTCGGAGCGGGCACTGCTATCTTTGTCCAAAATTCTGGTTTGACGGGATAAATTTCCGTCCTGCAATCAAATGATGGAACATCATGAACCCTAACTATCTTGATTTCGAACAGCCTATTGCCGACCTGGAAGCGAAGATCGAAGAGCTTCGCATGGTGGGTAACGACACCGACATCAACATCTCCGATGAAATCAATCGGCTGAAAAGCAAAAGCGTCAGCCTGACGGAGAGCATCTTTTCCGATCTGCAGCCCTGGGACGTGGCACGTCTGGCGCGTCATCCACGCCGGCCTTATACGCTCGACTACATCGAAATGATCTTCGATGATTTTGACGAGCTGCACGGCGACCGTCGGTATGCGGATGACCTCTCAATTGTTGGTGGGACAGCCCGCCTGGATGACAAGCCGGTGATGATTATCGGTCATCAGAAGGGCCGGGAAGTGCGTGACAAGGTCAAGCGTAACTTCGGCATGCCGCGTCCGGAAGGGTATCGCAAGGCGCTGCGTCTGATGGAAATGGCCGAACGTTTCCGCATGCCGATCCTCACCTTCATTGATACGCCAGGGGCTTATCCCGGTATCGGTGCCGAGGAGCGGGGCCAGAGCGAGGCAATCGCGTTTAACCTGGCGGTGATGTCGCGTCTTAAAACGCCAATCATTTCCACGGTGATCGGCGAGGGCGGCTCCGGTGGTGCACTGGCCATTGGTGTGTGTGATCAGTTGAACATGTTGCAGTACTCAACCTACGCCGTGATCTCCCCGGAAGGCTGTGCGTCCATTCTGTGGAAGAGCGCCGAGTACGCAGCCCAGGCAGCGGAAGCCATGGGTGTGACGGCGGATCGCCTGAAACACCTGGGGCTGGCTGACAATGTCATCAACGAGCCACTGGGCGGCGCTCACCGAAATCCCGAGAAGATGTCCGAGTCGCTCCGTGAGACCCTGCGGAAAGGGGTTGCCGAGCTGAGCCGTCTTCCCGTCGATGAGTTGGTATCCCGCCGTTACGAGCGGCTGACCCGATATGACACCGGGCGGTAAATCCGCCCCGGACTTTTCCTGGCCGGCGGAATTGTGCGAGTCGGTCAGGCGCCTTCCCGATGCCTCCTGTGTGTGGGTTGCCCTTAGCGGCGGGCTCGATTCGGTATTTCTTCTTCATCTCGTCTCCCGATGTCTGGGCAGTGATCGGGCGATCGCAGCGATTCACGTCAATCATCAGCTCCAGTCCAACGCTGAAGAGACCGAACGATTCTGCAGGAACCAGTGTCAAAGCCTGGCGATTCCTCTGACCGTCAGGCGTGTCACCGTCGAGGTCAGCGCCACCGAAGAGTCGACGACCGGTGGTGTCGAGGAAGCCGCGCGCCAGGCCCGTTATGATGTGTTCGAAAGCATTCTGGAGCCTGGTCAGTTGTTGCTGATGGCGCACCATGGTGACGATCAGGCCGAAACCGTGTTGTTTCGCCTGCTGCGGGGCAGTGGCGTGGCTGGCCTTGCGGGTATGCCGTCCAGCCGGGCTCTTGGCCAGGGGGAGCTGCATCGGCCGCTCCTGGCCTATAGTCGCCAGCAGATTCAGGACTGGATGCAGCAGGCAGGCCTGATCTGGGTGGAAGACCCCAGCAATACCGACCTTAAATACGATCGTAACTTCCTGCGCCATTCGGTCATGCCACTGCTCAAATCCCGCTGGCCATCACTGATCAAGCGGCTTGGGCACAGCGCCTCGGCCTGCCATAATCAGGGCGAGCTGGCGGCGTCCCTGGCCCAGATTCATTACGCTTCGGTGGCGGGGGGTGAGGGGCGACTGCGGGTCACCCAGATGCTTGGTCTCAGTCTAGCGGAGCAGAAAAACCTTGTGCACTGGTGGGTCACCCGGTCAGGTTACCGGTATCCGGCGGTGGCAAACTGGCAACAGGTATTGGATGAGTTGTTACTGTCCGCAGCAGACAGGGAGCCCGAGTTCCGTGGTGAAGGATTTTCACTGCGCCGTTTCCATGGCTGGATCTACCTGGTGCCCGATCAGCCCGGGGACCTGCCGGTGCCGCAATCCCTGGCGCCCGGGCATCCGGTTCAGGTCGGTGCCTGGCGGTTCACTCTGAGTGCGACCGTTACCCCAGATAATGCTCCTCCGCCAATACGAATATCTACGAGGCAGGGTGGCGAGCGCATACGGACCCGTCCTGATGGGCCCTCGAAACCGCTTAAGAAATGGTTGCAGGAACAGAAGGTGCCACCCTGGGAAAGGGCGCGGATCCCCTTGGTTTTCGAGGGCCAGGAAGACGGTGAGGAACTGGTCGCCGTTGGCGACCTGTGGCTTTCCGGTAAATACTGTGGGGAGGCCCCAGCCGCCGGCTGGCGCATTGTTGTGGAGCGGGAATTTGATTGAGTAAGGTGGGGGTTTCTGGTAGTCTGGCGTCCCATCTTGAGATGACAATCTCCCTCTCTTCACCGAACCAGACAATCATGGAATCTGCATGACGCGTTATATTTTCGTCACCGGCGGTGTCGTGTCCTCCTTGGGGAAAGGTATCGCATCCGCTTCACTGGCTGCGATCCTCGAGGCACGCGGCCTGAAGGTCACTATCCTCAAGCTGGACCCGTACATCAACGTGGATCCCGGTACCATGAGCCCGTTTCAGCACGGTGAAGTATTTGTCACCGAAGATGGCGCGGAAACCGACCTCGACCTGGGACACTACGAGCGATTCATTCGTAGCCGCATGAGTCGTCGCAACAACTTCACCACCGGCCGTGTGTACGAAGAGGTGATTCGCAAGGAGCGTCGCGGAGACTATCTGGGCGGCACCGTGCAGGTCATTCCCCATATCACCGACGAAATCAAGCGTCGTGTGGTGGAGGGGGCCGCCGGTTCTGATGTGGCGCTGATCGAAATTGGCGGCACTGTGGGTGATATCGAGTCCCTGCCGTTCCTGGAAGCCTGCCGTCAGCTAAAGGTGGAAGTGGGCCCCCAGCGGGCATTGTTCATGCACCTGACGCTGGTGCCTTACATTGCCACAGCCGGTGAGATCAAGACCAAGCCGACCCAGCACTCCGTGAAAGAAATGCGTTCCATCGGTCTGCAGCCGGATATCCTGCTGTGCCGCTCGGAACACGAGGTAGATGCCAGCTCCCGCCGCAAGATTGCGTTGTTCACCAACGTGGAAGAGCGGGCGGTCATCCCGTTGCAGGACGCCAAGTCCATCTATGCCATTCCACGAATGCTGTATGAACATGGTCTCGATCAGTTGGTGATCGAACGCTTCAGCCTGGATGCGCGTGCCGCGGACCTGAGTGAGTGGGACGCGGTTGTGGAATCCCTGATGAATCCGGAAGACGAAGTGACCATTGCCATGGTGGGCAAATACATGGAGCTTCTGGATGCCTACAAGTCTCTGATCGAGTCCTTGCTGCACGCCGGTATCAAGACCCGTACCAAGGTGAAGATCAACTACATCGATTCCGAGGACATCGAGCGTGACGGTACCGGAGCGCTCGACAGTGCCGACGCCATCCTGGTGCCGGGCGGCTTTGGTGAGCGCGGCGTGGAAGGCAAGATTCGCACGGTACAGTATGCCCGCGAAAACAAGGTGCCGTATCTGGGTATCTGCCTTGGCATGCAGGTAGCGGTTATCGAATATGCGCGCAACGTGGCCAACCTGAAGGACGCTCACAGCACAGAGTTCCGCCAGCACACACCGGAACCGGTAGTTGGCCTGATTACCGAATGGCTGGATGCCAGTGGGGAACGTGAGGAACGCACCGAGGAATCCGACCTGGGTGGTACCATGCGCCTCGGCGCACAGGACTGTGTGCTGACCGAGGGCTCCACCATTGCCAACTGCTACGGCAAGAAAACCATCCGTGAGCGTCATCGCCATCGTTACGAAGTGAACAACCATTTCCTGCCAAACCTGGAAGGCGCCGGATTGAAGGTATCCGGTCGCTCGACCGATGGCCGTCTGGTGGAAGTTGTCGAGGCTCCGGATCATCCCTGGTTCGTGGCGTGCCAATTCCACCCGGAATTCACGTCAACGCCCCGTGACGGGCATCCCCTGTTCAAGGGCTTTGTCCAGGCGGCACTGGCCCACAAGAAGGAATCCTGAGCATGGCGCAGAGCACGGTCAACGTCTCCGGAATTGAGGTCGCCAACGACAAACCGTTCGTGCTGTTTGGCGGCATGAATGTGCTGGAATCTCCCGAGCTGGCCATGGAAGTGGCCGAGGCTTACGTTGAGGCCACCGGCAAGCTGGGCATTCCGTATGTCTTCAAGGCTTCCTTCGACAAGGCAAACCGTTCTTCCGTGAACTCTTTCCGTGGCCCTGGCCTGGACAAGGGGTTGCAGATACTGGCAGACATCAAGAGCAAATTCGGTGTCCCCATTATTTCCGATGTCCATGAGCCAGCGCAGGCAGCGCCAGCGGCAGAGGTGTGCGACATCATCCAGCTGCCCGCTTTCCTGAGCCGCCAGACCGATCTGGTGGTCGCCATGGCCAGAACCGGCGCCGTGATCAACATCAAGAAAGCCCAGTTCCTGGCGCCCCAGGAAATGAAGCACATCATCACCAAGTGCGAAGAAGCCGGTAACGACAAGGTCATCCTGTGCGAGCGGGGCAGCAGCTTCGGTTACAACAACCTGGTGGTCGACATGCTCGGCTTCGGCATCATGAAGTCCATGAATGTGCCGGTGATGTTTGATGTGACGCACTCACTGCAAATGCCCGGTGGTCGCGCGGATTCCGCTGGTGGCCGCCGTGCCCAGGTAACCGATCTCGCGCTTGCGGGTATGTCCCAGGGCCTGGCCGGCCTGTTTCTGGAGGCTCATCCGGACCCGGATAATGCCAAATGCGACGGCCCTTGCGCCTTGCGTCTGAGCCAGTTGGAGCCATTCCTTCAGCGGGTCAAGGCCGTGGATGATCTCGTTAAGAGTTTTAAACCTATCGACACCGCCTGAAGGGCGGTTTCTGTTTTTGTATTGCTCGGGGGGAGCGAGCAGTCATACCCCGACTGCTCTTGATCGAACTATAAATCATAACCTTCTAGACATTGAAAATACGGAGATTCGGACGAATGACAAAAATTGCCAACATCAAAGGCCGTGAAGTACTGGATTCCCGCGGGAACCCCACGGTTGAAGCGGATGTGATTCTTGAAGACGGCACCATTGGCAGTGCCTGTGCGCCCTCCGGTGCGTCCACCGGTTCCCGTGAAGCCCTGGAGCTTCGGGACAAGGACGCAAACCGCTATCTGGGTAAAGGCGTGCTGAAGGCCGTTGAGGCGGTAAACACCAAAATCCGTGAAGCCCTGGTCGGCAAGGACGCAGCTGATCAGCGTGCCCTGGACAATGTAATGCTGGAACTGGATGGCACCGAAAACAAGGCCAATCTGGGCGCCAACGCGATTCTGGCGGTTTCCCTGGCTGCGGCCAAGGCGGCAGCCACGTCTCTGGGCAAGCCGCTGTACGCGCACATTGCGGACCTGAACGGCACGTCCGGCAAGTACTCCATGCCGGTGCCGATGATGAACATCCTCAACGGTGGCGAACACGCCGACAATAACGTTGATATCCAGGAGTTCATGGTTCAGCCGGTGGCGGCCAAAAGCTTTGCGGAAGCCCTGCGTATTGGTGCCGAGATCTTCCACAGCCTGAAGAAGGTGTTGAAATCTCAGGGCCTGAACACTGCAGTGGGTGACGAGGGTGGTTTCGCTCCGAACCTGCCGTCCAACGAAGCAGCGCTGGCGGTGATTCAGGAAGCGGTCGAGAAGGCCGGTTACAAGCTGGGTTCTGATGTGACCCTGGCTCTGGACTGCGCGTCTTCCGAGTTCTACAAGGATGGTCAGTACCAGTTGTCCGGTGAAGGCAAGAGCTTCGATTCCGAAGGTTTCGCGGATTATCTGGCAGGCCTGAGCGAGCGTTACCCGATCGTCTCTATCGAAGACGGCATGGACGAGAGCGACTGGGACGGCTGGAAAGTGCTGACCGACAAGCTGGGCAGCAAGGTTCAGCTGGTGGGTGATGACCTGTTCGTAACCAACACCAAAATCCTCAAGCAGGGTATCGACAAGGGCGTTGGTAACTCCATCCTGATCAAATTCAACCAGATCGGTAGCCTGAGCGAAACCCTCGACGCCATCAAAATGGCTCAGGACGCAGGCTTCACGGCAGTGATCTCCCACCGTTCCGGTGAAACCGAGGACACCACCATTGCCGACCTGGCGGTGGCCACCTGCGCCGGCCAGATCAAGACCGGTTCCCTGTGCCGCTCGGATCGCGTTGCCAAGTACAACCAGTTGCTGCGCATCGAGGAAGCCCTGGACGGTAAGGCGCCTTACCGTGGCCTGACCGAAATCAAGGGTCAGGGCTGAGGTCTGACGGAGTCATTTTTTACCTGTATTAATGCTCAATCCAGGTAACAAAATGTTAAGGCCATCGTGATCTGGATGAACATTCAGTCACGATGGCCTTTTTACACAACCATTTAGAAGAATTTGTTGTTAATCTACTCTAAGGTCTATACTCAGCACTCGGTGTTGGTTTTTTGTTCGGCTTTTATTAAACGGAATTAGCAATGAAGTTGCTCTGGTCCATCATGGCTGTGCTGATACTCCTGCTGCAGGTGCGCCTGTGGATCGGGGAGGGCAGCTTCGCGCAGGTATGGGCCCTGCAGCAATCCATTTCCGAGCAGCGGGAAGAGAATGCCGAATTGTCCGCCCGCAACGAACGCCTATACGCTGAAGTCCGTAACCTGCATAACGAGCAGGGCGCGGTGGAAGAGCGTGCGAGGATGAACCTGGGGCTTATCCGTGACGATGAAACCTTCTTCCTGGTTGTTGAAAACTGATACAAGCCAATGACGAATCCACGATTCTGGCTGATCGTGCCTGCCGCCGGTATTGGCCAGCGCATGCAGGCCGAGTGCCCCAAGCAGTACCTCAGGATTGATCGTCGTTATATCCTCGATATCACCCTGTCACGTACCCTCGATTTTGCTCCGTTTGATGGTTGCATGGTCGCCCTCCATCCGGACGACTGCTGGTGGCCGGACACCGAGGCCAGTGGCGATTCCCGAATACAAACCTGCCGTGGTGGCTCCGAACGGGCAGACTCGGTTCTTTCGGCTCTTCGTGCGCTGACACCTCAGGCGGGTGCGGATGACTGGGTGCTGGTCCACGATGCTGCCCGTCCATGCCTCCACCGGGACGATCTGACCCGGTTGATAACTTCGCTGCAGAACCATGATGTCGGCGGCCTGCTGGCCTCTCCCGTTGCCGATACTCTGAAAAGGGGGAACAACGCCACCCCTCCGGAAGCCCTGGAGACAGTGGATCGGAGTTCCCTGTGGCGAGCCCTCACTCCCCAAATGTTCCGGTACGCCAAACTGGTCAATGCCCTCGAGCAGGCCGTGGAAAATGGTCAGCCTGTGACGGATGAATCCTCTGCCATGGAATTTTCAGGTAACATGCCGGTATTGGTGGAAGGGCGCCCGGACAATATCAAAGTGACTGTCCCGGCGGATCTCGCCCTGGCGGGTTTTATCCTCAGCCAGCTCTGAATTTGCCTGCACGGTTTCGGGAAAGTCTATATGCGTATTGGTCAGGGCTTTGATGTCCATGCCTTCTGTGAAGGCAGTTATGTCACTCTCGGTGGTGTCCGGATTCCCCATAATCACGGCCTGAAAGCCCATTCTGATGGCGATGTGCTGCTGCACGCGCTGGCGGATGCGCTTCTGGGGGCGGTGGCACTCGGTGATATCGGGCATTTATTTCCCGATACCAGTGATGAGTGGGCCGGAGCCGACAGCCGGGATCTGCTGCGTCGTGTCATGGCCCGGGTGGCCGAGGAAGGGTTTTCGGTCGTGAATGTGGATGCGACTCTCATTGCCCAGGCCCCAAAAATGGCTCCCCACGTTGAGGCCATGCGGTTGAATATTTCTGAAGATCTGGCCATCCCGGCCAGCCGGGTCAGCGTGAAAGCCACCACCACCGAAAAGCTCGGCTTTACCGGGCGTGGTGAGGGTATTGCCTGCCAGGCTATTTGCCTGTTGGAGCCGGCGTCCTCATGAGTGATCAACCTGTAAACACCGGCAACTGGACACTGGATTGGCCCACGTCGCGAGGGGGCCGGATTGCGCGGGCAGAACTGAAACACATGCCGGAGGATTTCAGGGTTTTCGAGGACCTGGGGTTGCCCGGATTTCCCGCTGAGGGCCCGCCAGGAGATGACGCCACCGGTGGCGAGCATCTCTGTCTGCTGCTGGAAAAGACCGGCGACAATACCGAATATGTCGCGCGCCAGCTGGCGTTGTTGTCCGGGTGCCGCCATTTCGATGTGGGGTTTTGCGGCCTGAAAGACCGCCACGCCGTAACCCGGCAATGGTTCAGCATCTATCGCCCGGGTATGGAGCTCGATGATGATGCCTTCATTGCGCAGGTGGTGGAGCGCTGGCCGGTTCTTGCGTGGACGCGCTCTGCCCGTAAACTTCGCCGGGGAGATCACCGGGGAAACCACTTTGAGATAACCCTTCGCCGGGTGACTGGCACTACAAAAGACATTGACGAAGCTTTGTCTGAGCTGACTGTGTCGGGCGCCCCCAACTATTTTGGTCCCCAGCGATTCGGCCATGGTGGTGCCAACCTCGACCGTGCCCTCACCATCGATCCGTCGAAACTTAACCGGGGTGGCCGGAAGGGCGGTAAAAAAAGGGGCGGCAGGCATTCAGGCTCTGGCAGTCAGGACAGTAAAAACGTATTGTACTTTTCTGCTGCCCGGTCATGGCTGTTCAATGAGGTTCTTGGCCGTCGGGTCGAGGCTGGCAACTGGAGGCAGCTTCTGGACGGAGAACCCGGTTTGGGCCCGGACCTGGAACTGGTTCCGACCGGTCCCTTGTGGGGAGATGGCGGTACCGAAGCGGTATCGGAGCAGGGGGCTCTGGAGCGTGAAGTGGTTGCCGGAAACCCCGGGCTGGAAGGGTTGTTTTCAGCCACGCGGATGAAGCCGGAGCGTCGTCCCCTGATTGCCAGGCCGGAACAGCTGCGCTGGCAATGGCTGGCGGAGGACATGCTGCGGATCGGTTTCTGGCTCGCGCCGGGGCAATACGCAACCACCATCCTGGCAGATATCTTTGAATTGTATGAAGGGGCAAAAGACCCCGATCAATAAAATGTCCGGGCGGACAACCTGTTATCAGGTGTGATGATCCGGAACATAAAGGCTAGTGGAGAAAATTGTGCGCATACTGTTATCCAATGATGACGGTGTTCATTCACCGGGGCTTCAGGCTCTCCACGAAGGCCTGGAAGGCATCGGAGAGCTGGAGGTGGTTGCTCCCGACCGGGATCACAGCGGAGCCAGCAATGCCCTGACGCTGAACCGACCGCTGACGGTAGAGCAGCATCCGAACGGTTTCAGGTCTGTGGACGGAACGCCGACGGACTGCGTTCACCTGGCGGTGAATGGTCTGTTCAGTGAGCCATTCGATCGGGTTGTTTCGGGCATCAATACCCATGCCAACCTGGGCGATGACATCATCTATTCCGGTACCGTCGCGGCAGCGACTGAGGGCCGGAGCCTCGGCCTGCCCGCCATAGCGGTATCTCTCGTCAATAACGGACACTTCCATTATGAAACCGCGGCCCGGGTGGTGCGGGTTCTCCTGGAAGGCAGGAAAGCACTGGCCCTGGGGCCGAGATGTATCCTCAACGTGAATGTGCCGGATGTGCCCTGGGAGGATATCGCGGGATTCCGAGTAACACGCCTGGGGCATCGTGACCGGGCCGAAGGCGCTGTTCCGATGACGTGTCCCCGTGGCAAAGAGCGGTACTGGATTGGCGCCGCCGGTCAGGGTAGCGATGCCGGACCGGGGACCGATTTTCATGCCGTGCGTGAAAACTTCGTCTCGATTACCCCCGTTCATGTGGACATGACCCGACACGAAGCGTTGTCTTCGCTCCGGGAGTGGGTTGATGACGTAACTTCCGGGGAGGCGCACTAATGGTCGCAGAGCTCCAGGGTATAGGAATGACCTCCCGCAGAACCCGCATGCGCCTGATTCAGCGTCTGAGGGACGCAGGCATTGAGGACCAGCGTGTACTGGATGTGATGGCCGAGGTACCGCGCCATATTTTTCTGGACGAGGCCCTGTCACACCGGGCTTATGAGGATACCTCCCTGCCGATCGGTTACAGCCAGACGCTTTCCCAGCCGTACATTGTCGCCAGGATGACCGAGATCCTGATGCAGCATGCGCCGTCCCGCGTGCTGGAACTTGGCACTGGTTCAGGCTATCAGACCGCTATCCTGTCGCGGCTGGTGGATGAAGTGTTCAGCGTGGAGCGAATCAAGCCACTACAGGACCGGGCCCGGGACAGGCTGCGCCAGCTGGGCATGCGAAATGTCGTGCTCAAGCACGCCGATGGCGGCATGGGATGGCCTGACCGCGGGCCATTTGATGGCATTATGCTGACAGCCGCGCCAAAGGAAATTCCGCCGGAATTGCGCGCCCAGCTCGCCGATGGTGGTGTCGTTGTAGCGCCCGTTGGAGAAGTGAATCAGAACCTGGTGAAAATGGTGCGTTTCGGAGACAGCTTTGAAACCACTGAAATCGAAGCGGTTAATTTTGTGCCATTGTTGGGCGGGGTGGTCCGTTGACGGATAGCTCGCGCCAGCATCACCCCTTTGCCGTTTTTCTCCGTGGTATGGCAATGGGGGCGGCAGACATAGTCCCTGGCGTTTCCGGCGGTACTATTGCGTTCATTTCGGGTATCTACTTCCGACTGCTGGAGGCTATTAATGCCGTCCCGGGAGCTGTTATAGGGTATCTGTTTCGTGGCGACCTGAAAGGATTCTGGAGCAGGTGTGACGGCACGTTCCTGATCAGCCTGCTGGTCGGTATTCTGGTCAGTATTGCGACACTGGCCTCCATTATCAGCTACGGTCTGGAAACCTACCCGGTCCTGATCTGGAGCTTCTTTTTCGGACTGATCGTGGCGTCAGTCTGGCATGTTGGGCGTCAGGTACGTGAACTTTCTCCGGTCCTGTTGGGGCCGCTGCTGGCGGGTATCGCTTTTGCCTGGTGGGTGACCACGCTGCCGGCGGGGCAGGTGGATCCCTCTGGTCTGGTTTTCCTGGGCGCCGGTGCGCTGGCAATATGCGCCATGATCCTGCCGGGTATTTCCGGCAGCTTCATACTGGTTATTATCGGTATGTATGCGCCGGTACTGGATGCCATTCGTAATCTGGAAGCGGGTTTCCTGATGCTGTTTGCGTCCGGTTGCCTGATCGGGTTGTTGTCTGTTGCTCGATTGATCACCTGGGCATTTCACCGGTTTCATGATCCGGTGCTGGCGTTGCTGACGGGGTTTATGATCGGTGCGCTTAACAAGGTGTGGCCCTGGAAGGAAACGGTGAGCTGGCGCACCAACAGCTCGGGCGAGCTGGTTCCACTCAATGAGGTCAGCGTAACCCCCGGCTACTACGCCGAGCTCACCGGTCTGGATTCCCAATGGCCGGTGGCGCTAAGCGTGGCTATCCTCGGCTTTGCCATGGTGCTGTTGGTTGAATGGCTGGGAAGTCGCACCAGGCCATAGGGTTCGCAGGTGTTACTTTGGGGCAATAAGAATGTTTCGAGCAGTAACAAATGTGGCCGTGTAGTAACTTGGATTTGGTTATAAAATGTGCAATATATTAGCAAGTTACTCCAAGAACTTTAGAAACTGCCGTATTTTTAATACGGATTGCTTATAACGGGGCTATTTTTATACCTGTGAGATGTTTACCTGGGTCCCCCAAGACCGATTGTGCAGCATCCCTGCGGTTCCCCTCCGGTACCCGGGTATCCTTATGGCTAAAAAAGCCAGCCCTGTCTCTTTCCTGGCTCCCCCTGCTACTGCTCCTTCTCTGTGTGCCCCCGCTGATCAGCGGCTGTAACACCCATGCGATCTATCAGGATGATCGCTATAACCCTCCGGTGTACTGGGGGCGGCATGTGGTCAAGCCCGGAGAAACCCTTTACAGCATAGCCTGGCGGTATGGCCGGGATTACCGGGAACTGGGGAGTGCAAATGGTATAAGTGAGCCGTGGCACCTGAAAGCCGGTCAGGTATTGCGCCTGGATCTTCGCGGAACTGTCACATCCTCGGTGCAGAATAAGAGGCGTACCAAGCCATCGCCGGCAAAGCCACCGTCAAGGCAGACGAGCAAGGCGCCGGCCCCGAAGCCGGAGCCCAGGCCGAAGGTTTCCAGGGCCCCGGATCGAAAGTCACCGCTGAACAGCCAGACCCAGACGGTGTCGAACGTCAATTGGCGCTGGCCACACGTTGGCACTGTAATTGCAGGTTATTCAACATCCGGTAAAGTCAATAAAGGTGTTGATATTGCAGGAAAACCGGGAGATCCTGTAAGGGCTTCCGCAGGCGGTAATGTGGTCTACGCCGGAAGCGGATTGCTTGGATACGGCAATCTGATTATTGTGAATCATAATGAGCACTATTTAAGTGCTTACGCTCACAACCGGAAGATTTTGGTGCGGGAAGGGGAGGATGTAAAAGCCGGGCAGGTAATCGCAGAGCTCGGGAGTAGCGGTTCGGATCGACCCAAATTGCATTTCGAGATTCGAAAAAATGGCAATCCGGTGGATCCGATGCATTATTTGCCGCCACGCTGACCGAGAAAAGCCAGCCAGACACAGAAGACGTCCCGGCACTGACAAGAAAGCCGACAGCGAAGAATAAAAATAATGGTTACGTTTGTAGCCAGCCAACAACTAAATGTCCTGAACAAGAACGCGAACGCAGCAGGAGCTCACAATAAAAAGAATTCGTGAGCGAATAACCAGGATTATTGAGAGGCGGGGCAAGAGTTATGTCAGCAGAGCAAGAAGATCTCATCATCGATCGTGTGAGCGATATTGAAGACGCCGAAGATCAGATTTTGGCGGAAGACAAGGTCGACAAGAGCACTTCTGACACCGAAGTGGCAGAAGTCGAAGAAGGTATCCCGGCCCAGGGCCGATACTTCACCAGCCAGAAACAGCTCGACGCGACCCAGCTATACCTGAACGAAATTGGTTTTTCCCCACTGCTTACCCCCGAAGAAGAAGTGTATTTTGCCAGACTGGCCCGCAAGGGCGAGGAATCCGGTCGTAAGCGTATGATCGAGAGCAACCTGCGGCTGGTCGTGAAGATCGCCCGCAGGTATGTCAACAGGGGGTTGACGCTGCTTGATCTGATTGAGGAAGGTAACCTTGGTCTGATCCGTGCGGTGGAAAAGTTTGATCCGGAGCGTGGATTCCGGTTCTCCACCTACGCAACCTGGTGGATTCGCCAGACCATAGAGCGGGCGATCATGAACCAGACCCGCACCATCCGCCTGCCGATTCATGTCGTTAAGGAACTGAATCTGTACCTGCGAGCCGCCCGTGAGTTGACCCAGAAGCTGGATCACGAGCCCTCAGCGGATGAAATCGCCCGCATGGTCGACAAGCCGGTGAATGATGTAAAGCGGATGCTCGGGCTCAATGAGCGCGTGGCTTCCATGGACACCCCGATCGGCGCTGGTGGCGAGAAATCCCTGCTGGATACCGTGGCGGATGAGGGGGCCTCGGATCCCGCCGATCTTCTGCAGGACAATAACATGTGCTCCTGTGTCGAGAAGTGGATCGACCAGTTGAGTGACAAACAACAGGAAGTGCTTTCCCGCCGTTTTGGTCTGCGTGGTTATCCGGTCAGCACCCTCGAGGAAGTTGGCCAGGAAATCGGGCTGACCCGCGAGCGGGTACGCCAGATTCAGGTCGAGGCTCTGCGTCGTCTCCGGGAGATTCTTGAAAAGGAAGGTCTGTCAGGTTCCCTGTTGTTCATGTAAGCATTAGAGTCCTGTCATCCTCGAAAGCCGGCCATGGAAAATGGCCGGCTTTTCTGTTTCAGTAGACGCCCAAATGAGAACCACGTTGCGCAATCGTCGTTATTCCCCCTGTTAGAATGTTTTTCCCGGGCAGGGATAGGCTGTCGAAACCCGGTATAAAAACTACAACGACTCAATAATAACGACTGAAAAGGAAAGGATGATGAAGAAGGCTCTATCAACAGGTTTTGTGTCACTGGCACTGTCTGCCGCGTTGTCGGCTCCGGTGTCCGCCCTTACCGTGGAAGGTGTGGATGTCCCGGACACCTATTCCGCCATGGACACCGAACTCAAGCTCAACGGTGCCGGTACCCGTTCAAAATGGTTTATGGACCTGTATGTGGGTGGTCTGTACGTGCCGGAAACCATTGATGATGGTGTAGCGGTGATTAATGCCGACGAACCCCAGGCAATCACTTTGCACATCATTTCCGGCATGATCACCAGTGATCGCATGACCGAAGCCACCCTCGAGGGTTTCGACAGTGCGACCGATGGGGATATGTCGGCGATCCAGGACGATGTGGACCGGTTCATGTCAGTCTTTGAAGAAGAGATCACCGAGGGCGACGTATTCGATCTTGTCTACCTTCCGTCTGAAGGTGTACGTGTCCTCAAGAATGGTGAGGTCCGGGATACCGTGGGTGATCTGGAATTCAAAAAGGCCTTGTTCGGTATCTGGCTGTCCGACACGCCTGCCCAGAAAGACCTGAAAGCCAGGATGCTGGGCCAGCGGTAAGTCGCCCAGCCATTACCAGCCGCCGGGCAATCTGTGCCGGCGGCTGCCTGCCATTGTGATCATCGGGCTCGATGTCTGACTACTGATAGTCCCGCTTCTGTTTGAACTCACACAGGTCCTCAATGAGACAGGCGCCGCATTTGGGTTTTCTGGCGGTGCAAGTGTAACGGCCGTGAAGAATCAGCCAGTGGTGGGCGTCCAGAAGAAATTCTTTTGGCACCAGGCGCATCAGGCGCTTTTCCACTTCCAGTACGTTTTTTCCGGGCGCAATTCCGGTGCGGTTGGACACCCTGAAAATGTGGGTATCTACCGCCATGGCCGGCTGCCCAAAGGCCGTGTTAAGCACTACATTAGCCGTTTTCCGGCCAACGCCCGGCAGGGCTTCCAGATCCTCACGATTATCGGGTACCTCGCCCCCGTGTTTTTCCAGCAGTATCCGGCAGGTCTTGATGACATTCTCCGCCTTGCTGTTAAACAGGCCGATGGTCTTGATGTATTCCTTCAGACCATCCACACCCAGGGCCAGGATGGCGGCCGGCGTGTTGGCAACCGGAAACAGCTTGTCCGTGGCCTTGTTGACTCCGACATCGGTCGCCTGGGCCGACAGGGTGACGGCGACCAGCAACTCAAATGGCGTTGAGTAGTTCAGTTCAGTTGTGGGATTGGGGTTGTTGTCCCGCAGGCGAGTGAATATTTCAGTGCGTTTTTCCCGATTCATTTCAAGAAACCTGTCCTGTAACCCGAACCCGCTTGCTGCCAGTGTTGACCGGATCGGTCACTCCGGCGCTGCGGCGCTCCTTGATTTGGTTGTCGATGCCGTTCTTCAGTGCGATTAATAGCCCCAGCCCCACGAACGCACCTGGCGGCAGTACCATGAACAGCATGTCCGGGTAATTTTCCAGCGGGCGAATACCCCAGTCCGCGGCCATGGGGCCAAGCAGCAGATCCATGCCGGTAAACAGGGTGCCCTGACCAATGAGCTCGCGCATGGCGCCGAGCACAACCAGCACCGCAAGGAATCCCAGTCCCATCATCACGCCGTCGAGAAGGGCCGGTACCGGTCCGTTCTTGGAAGCGAACGCATCCGCCCGCCCCAGAATGGCGCAGTTGGTGACGATCAGCGGGATGAAAATGCCGAGGATCTGATACAGCTCATAGGTGAAAGCCTGCATCAGTAGCTCGGCACAGGTGACGAAGGAGGCGATGATCATCACAAACGCGGGCAGGCGCACGGATTCGCTCACAAAATTCCGGATCAGTGACACGGCCAGGTTGGACCCCATCAATACCATAAGGGTCGCCAGTCCCAGTCCGATGGCGTTAACCACGGTGCTGGTGACCGCCAGCAATGGGCACAGGCCGAGTACCTGGACCAGGGCAGGGTTGTTGGTCCAGAGGCCCTCACGAATGATTTCCGGGTTGCTCTTGGTTGCCATGATCAGGAGTGCTCCGTGTCTTGAAGTTCGCCAGCGACAGTGTCCGGATTGATGGGGCTGCTGCGGATTTCCGGAGGCTCATTGAGAATATCCCGCACTTCCTCCCGGTTCTGGCGGAAGTATACCAGGGTCCGCTGAACCGCCTTGACCACGGCCCTTGGGGTAATGGTAGCCCCGGTAAACTGGTCAAAGGCACCGCCGTTCTTTTTTACGTTCCAGCGGTCGGGGGCCGGATCGCCGAGGCTACGACCGTCAAACGAATAAATCCAGTCGGATTTCTTGGTTTCAATTCCGTCGCCGAGCCCGGGGGTTTCCCGGTGGCTGGTTACCCGCACGCCGAGAACATTGCCCTGAAGGTCGATGCCCACCAGCAGGCGGATGTTCCCGGAATAGCCATCCGGCGCCACTGCGGGAAGGATCAGTCCGACAGGCCGCTCACCCTTGCGCGCTACCCAGGCGGTTATGGGGTCAGGCTGGGCCAGGCGATCACTTGCCGGCAGTTGCACGGTGTCCCTGAGCAGATCGTTGTCGTGATGGCTCTCGGGAATAATGTCGAACAGGGCCTGGGCTTCGGCGCGGGCGGCCTGTTCGGCGATGCGATCGGCGGTCATAACCTGGGTGACGGCAATGGTGCCGCCGGTGATGACCGCGAACAGGCCAAGACCAATGGCGCTGCGACGGATGGACTGTGCAATAGCGGCCATGAGTTACCCCTGAGTCTTGCCGGGAACGCCGCGCCGGGCCTTATGGTGACCATAAGTGCGGGGCGGCGTGTAGTGATCGATAAAGGGCACGGCGAAATTCATCAACAGTACGCTGAATGCAACCGCGTCCGGGTAATTGCCCCAACTGCGGATAACGTATATCAGCACTCCGATACCGGCCCCGTATATGAGCTTGCCCTGATGGCTGGTGGCGGCGGAGACCGGATCAGTGGCAATAAAGAAGGCGCCGAGCATGGTCCCACCGGCCAGCAAGTGCAGGGAAACCGGTGCGTACTGGTCGGGATTACTGCCAAAGGCGAGGCTCATCACGGCAATGGCGGCCAGCATGCTGACGGGAATGTGCCAGGTAATGATCTTGAGGCCGATCAGCACCAGGCCGCCCAGCAGGAAAGCCGCGTTCACCCACTCCCAGCCGTGGGCGATGCCGTCGCCAAAGGTGGGGTGTGCAAGTACTTCCGCGGCCGTGTGGGTGGCTATCTTGTGCTTGTACTCATCCAGCGGTGTGGCCATGGTGTAGCCATCCACAACGGCCTGCTGACCGGATGCCAGCAGGTTGAGGGTTTCGCCAAACCCGGGTGCGGACTCCCAGAGCAGGCCGGGCTGGGCCCAGTTGGTCGTCATCGCCACGGGAAAGGAAATCAGCACCAGTGCATAACCGACCATGGCCGGGTTGAAGGGGTTGGAGCCAAGCCCGCCATAGAGCTGTTTGGCCATGACAATGGCTGATATCACGGCGATGGCCGAGACCCACAGCGGAACGAACTGGGGCAGCGACAGCCCCAGCAGCAGGCCAGTCACGGCGGCGGTGTTGTCCCTGAGAAAAAACGCCAGCGGCTTTCTGCGAAGCGACAGCATGGCGGCTTCCGCAGCCAGGGCAACGGCAACACACCACACCACATTGATCAGGTTACCCCAGCCGAAGAAGATCGTCTGTGCCAGCAAGCCTGGCACGGCGGCCAGAATCACCCAGAGCATGAGCCGGGAAGTCGACCGGGCTTTACGGGCATGGGGAGAAGACTGTTGTACTAATGCCATGAAGACTTGGCCCTGATGTCCGTTATTCGGTGGATTGGGTCGCCGGGGCGGTGTCCACACCGGCCTCAGCCAGGGCTTCTTCTGCCCGTTTTACCCGTTCGTGATTCTTGGCAACCGCGCGCTCGAGCTTGTCGACGTTGTCCGCTTGCTGTGCCTTGGCGTCATCCAGCATTGACTGCATGGTCTCCAGCTTGGACTTCGCCTGGGTCAGCTGTTTTTCCAGGGCGGGAATATCGGGTGCCGGTGCCGTGTTCTCCGCGCCGGTAGCCTGCGGTTCGGACGCAGCTGGCGTGCCGGCTTTCTTGCGAGCCAGCGCCTCCTGCACCAAAGCCGCCTTGGCGGCCTTTTCATCGACGGCTTCGCCTTTGGCAGCGGCTTGTTCCGCTTCCTCTTTCTTCTTTGCCTGGGCTTCCGCTGCGGCTTTGGCGCGTTCCTTGCGGCGCAGTTCCTTCTCCTGTTGTTCCCGTTCCAGCCGGGCCTGACGTGCCTCGAAACGCTCCCGGGCGCGATCCGCTTTTACTTGCTCTGCCTGCTGAACGCGAATTTCGCCCTTGGCAAACCGGTAGTACTGCACCAGGGGAATGGAGCTGGGGCAGACATAGGAACAGGCTCCGCATTCAATGCAGTCGAACAGGTTCAGGTGTTCCGCCTTCTCGAATTCGCCGGCCTTGGCATGCCAGAACAACTGTTGCGGTAGCAGCTCCATGGGGCAGGCTTCGGCGCACTGGCCGCAACGGATGCAGGGTTGTTCCGGTTCAGGCTCGGGCAGTTCTTGCGCGCTGGCGGCAATCACGCAGTTGCTGGTCTTGACCACCGGTATGTCGGGGGTATGCAACGTATACCCCATCATCGGGCCGCCGAGAACCAGCCGATTCAGTTGGGCTTCCCGCAATCCGGCCTGGCTCAGCAGATAATGGATGGGGGTGCCCAGAAGCGCTTCAAAGTTTCCGGGCCCGGAAACCGCTTCGCCGGTAATGGTGACCACGCGCCGGATTAGTGGTTCGCCCTCCAGAATGGCTCGGGCCACGGCAATGGCGGTACCGACGTTCTGGCACATAACGCCAATGTCTGCCGGGATGCCGCCACTGGGCACCTCCATGCCGGTGAGGATCTGGATCAGCTGTTTTTCGCCGCCGGACGGGTACTTGGTCGGCACCACGACGACTTCGATCTGAGTGCCTTCGGCCGCCGTTTTCATCGCTGCGATCGCTTCCGGCTTGTTGTCCTCAATGGCGATGACGCAGCGTTCCGGGCGCAGGATCCAGGCCATGATCTTCAGACCGGCAATGATCTCATCCGCCCGTTCGCGCATGGTCATATCATCGGCGGTGATGTACGGCTCGCACTCGGCGCCATTGAGGATCAGGGTACCAACCTTGCGATCCTTGGGCGGCCTGAGTTTGATGTTGGTCGGGAAGCCCGCACCACCCATGCCCGAGATGCCGGCATTGTGGATGGTTTCCAGAACCTCCTCGCGGTCCAGGTTACGATAATCCGGCAGCGGGTGACGCTGGCACCATTGGTCCTCGCCGTCGGGTATGAGGGTAATGCACCAGTCGTCCATGCCGGAGGGATGGGGTACCGGCAGGCGGGCGATGGACTCAATGGTTCCGGAAGTCGGTGCGTGAATGGGCACGCCCATGCCGCCGGACACTTCTGCAATTCGCTGGCCTTTCAGTACGCGGTCGCCAACCGCAACCATCGCCTCTGCGGGAACGCCGATGTGTTGCTGCAGTGGCAATACCAGCCGTTGCGGAATGCCGGCCTGGCGGATGGCGCGCCCCGTTGACTGATGCTTGTTCTCTGCCGGGTGAATACCGCCGGCGAAATCCCAGAGTTGTGTCATCAGGCGCTGGCCCCCTGGCGATCAGTGGCAATGATGTCCGTCTTTGGCGGATTCCAGGTCCAGGCGCGGATGTCTGGTTCGATAGTGACCATGTCGATGCAGTCGACCGGGCAGGGATCCACGCACAGGTCACAGCCGGTGCATTCGCTTTCGATGACCGTATGCATGTGCTTGGCGGAACCCAGAATGGCGTCGACAGGGCAGGCCTGGATGCACTTGGTACAGCCAATGCACTCATCCTCACGAATGACCGCCACCCGCTTCTCCTGCTCGATACCATGCTCGGCGTCCAGGGGCTCGGGTTCCACATCCAGCAGGTCGGCCAGGGATTTGATCGTACCTTCACCGCCCGGAGGGCATTTGTTGATGGGGCCGCCCTCGGCAATGGATTCCGCATAGGGGCGGCAACCGGGGTAGCCGCACTGGCCACACTGGGTTTGCGGCAGCAGGGAATCGATTTGTTCCACCAGGGGATTGCCTTCAACCCGGAAGCGCTCAGCGGCGTAACCCAGCAGCCCGCCAAACACCACGGCCAGGGCTAACAGAACAACAACGGCGATGAGGATGCTTGTCCACATAAATCGATACCCCTAAACCTTACCCGGTCAAACGCCGACCAGGCCGGTGAAGCCCAGGAACGCCAATGACATCAGTCCTGCGGTCACCATGCCAATGGCGGCGCCGCGGAAGGCCACGGGCACATCGGCAACGGCGATACGCTCACGCATGGCGGCAAATAGCACGAGAACCAGCGAGAATCCGGCGGCCGCACCAAAACCATACAGGACAGATTCCACGAAGTTGTTGTTCTTGTTCAGGTTCAGCAACGCCACGCCGAGCACCGCGCAGTTGGTGGTGATCAGCGGCAGGAAAATGCCCAGCACCCGATAGAGCAGGGGGCTGGTCTTGCGCACCACCATTTCGGTGAACTGAACCACCACCGCAATCACCAGAATAAACGTGATGGTCTTCAGGAACGCCAGATCCAGGGGCTCCAGCAGGTAGGTGTAGGCCAGATAACTGCACACCGAAGCAAGGGTCAGCACAAAGGTCGTCGCCAGAGACATGCCCATGGCGGTTTCCAGCTTGCCGGACACCCCCATGAACGGGCACAGCCCCAGGAACTGAACCAGCACAAAGTTGTTCACCAGAATGGTGCTGACCAGAATCAGCAAATACTCGGTCATTCGCCTTGCTCCATCACACTGCGTTTACGCAGGTGCCTTACATGATCCGCATGCCCGGGGTGGCGCCGGAGTCCGGTGACAGGATAAAAATGTCCTTGCCGCCGGGGCCCGCTGCCAGAACCATGCCTTCAGACATTCCGAACTTCATTTTACGGGGCTTCAGGTTGGCAACCATCACCGTCAGCCGGCCTTCCAGTTCCTCCGGCTTGTAGGCGGATTTGATGCCGGCAAACACGTTGCGGTCACCATGCCCGATATCCAGCGTCAGCCGGAGCAGCTTGTCGGCACCTTCTACATGTTCGGCTTTGACAATTTTTGCGACCCGAAGGTCCACTTTCGCAAAGTCCCCGAATTCTATCTCGTCGGCCACCGGTTCGAGATTGGCAGTCTCAGCCGGTTTTCCGGTCGCTGCGGGCAGCTCCTCTTTGGACGCGTCCAGCATTTTCTCGATCTGCGCCATATCCACCCGGCTCATCAGCGGCTTGAACTTGTTGATGCCGTGGTTTTCCAGGCGCTCGCCGCGATTGTTCCAGTCGAGCCCGGCCTTGAGGAATGCCTCGGAAGCCTTCGCGGTCTCCGGTAGCACCGGAGCCAGATAGGTCATCAACAGGTGGAACATGTTGATGGCGTTGGTGCAGATCGCCTGAAGATTGTCTTCCTGACCCTCCTGCTTGGCAATCACCCACGGCTGTTCGTCGTTCACGTACTGGTTGGCAATATCCGCCAGTTCCATAATACGACGCATGGCGCGGCCAAACTCGCGGGCCTCATAGAAGTCGGCGATTTCCTCACCGGCATCAATAAACTCTTTCAACTTGTCGTGCTCGGTGACCTGACCAAGCTGGCCATTAAAACGCTTGGTGATGAACCCTGCACTGCGGCTGGCGATATTGACCACCTTACCCACCAGATCCGAATTCACCCGCGAGGCGAAGTCCTCCAGGTTCAAGTCCATGTCATCCACGCCGCCGGTCAGCTTGGCAGCGAAGTAATAGCGCAGGTACTCCGGATTCAGGTGATCCAGGTAAGTACGGGCCATGATGAATGTGCCCCGGGACTTGGACATCTTCTTGCCGTTAACGGTGACAAAACCGTGGGCCCAGACCGCTGTCGGCGTGCGGAAACCGGCGTCGTGCAGCATCGACGGCCAGAACAGTGCGTGGAAGTTAATAATGTCCTTGCCGATGAAGTGGTACACCTCGGCGGTGGAATCGGCCTTCCAGAAATGCTCGAAGTCGATATCTTCCCGGTTGCACAGGTTCTTGAAGCTGGCCAGGTACCCGATCGGTGCGTCCAGCCAGACATAGAAATACTTGCCCGGAGCATCCGGAATCTCGAACCCGAAGTAGGGCGCATCACGGCTGATGTCCCATTCCTGCAGACCGGCATCCAGCCACTCGGCCAGCTTGTTGGCCACCTGCGGCTGAAGCGTACCGCTACGGGTCCACTTGGCGAGGAAATCGGCAAAATCCGGCAGCTTGAAGAAATAGTGCTCGGATTCCTTCTCAATCGGCGTAGCGCCTGACACGGCAGAGCGCGGGTTAATCAGCTCCGCCGGCGTATAAGTAGCACCACAGGCTTCGCAGTTGTCCCCGTACTGATCCTCGGTCTTGCACTTCGGGCAGGTGCCCTTGATAAACCGGTCCGCCAGGAACATGTTCTTTTCCGGATCAAAGGACTGGGTAATCTTGCGGGTCGCAATATGCCCGTTTTCCTGCAGCTGCCGGTAGATATATTCCGAGAACTGGCGGTTTTCCTCGGAATGCGTGGTGTAGTAGTTGTCAAAGCGGATATGGAAACCGCTGAAATCCTGCTGATGCTCGTCACGGATGCGATCAATCAGCTGCTCGGAAGTAATGTCCTCGCGCTCGGCGCGCAGCATGATCGCAGTACCGTGGGCATCGTCGGCGCAAACGTAGTAACAGTTCTGGCCTCGCATATTCTGGTAACGCACCCAGATGTCCGTCTGAATGTATTCCAGCAGATGACCCAGATGAATAGGGCCATTGGCATAAGGCAGGGCGCTGGTGACCAGAATATCGCGCTGTTGCTTTGAACTCGCTTGCGTCATGTTGATATCCGAACCTTTAATGAATAAGGATTTGGCGTAAATCAGTAACACAGAGTCTGCCGATGATCCGGGTAAAGACTCTGTATGGCCAGAAACGGGCACAGATGATACCTTCCGGACAGATATTTTTCATCCGAAACACCTGTTTCCGTGCTGCAAATCAAGCATGAGCTTATTCCGGAGAACCCGATGACCCAGATTTCAGAACAGGCGCTGCAAGCGGCGGTTCGCCAGTACCGCGACCCGTATCGTGATCAGGACCTATACGACCTCGGCGCCGTCAAGTCCCTGACCGCGGACGACAACGGCAAAGTGACCCTCATGGTGGAACTGCCATACCCGTCAAAAGGCATCGCCGGCGCCTTGAAACAACTGGTCACCAACGCCCTGGAAGATGTTGATGGTGTGGAAAGTGCGGACGTCCACGTCGGCCAGAAAATCCACTCCTACAAAGTCCAGAAAGACCTGCCTTCGGTTCCCGGCGTGAAAAACATCATCGCCGTCGCCTCCGGCAAGGGCGGCGTCGGCAAATCCACCACCGCCGTCAACCTCGCCCTGGCCCTCCAGGCCGAAGGCGCCAGAGTCGGCATCCTCGACGCCGACATCTACGGCCCCAGCATCGGCATGATGCTCGGCGTCCCCGAAGGCAAACGCCCCGACACCCGCGAAAACAAATACTTCGTCCCCATGGACGCCCACGGCCTGCAAGCCAACTCCATGGCCTTCGTCGTCACCGACAAAACCCCCATGGTCTGGCGCGGCCCCATGGTCAGCGGCGCCGTCATGCAATTGCTGCAACAGACCCTGTGGAACGAACTTGACTACCTCATCGTCGACATGCCCCCGGGCACCGGCGACATCCAGCTCACCCTGGCCCAGAAAGTCCCCGTCACCGGCGCCGTCATCGTCACCACCCCGCAGGACATAGCGTTGCTGGACGGCAAAAAAGGCATCGAAATGTTCCGCAAAGTCGACATCCCGGTGCTGGGCGTGGTGGAAAACATGAGCGTCCACATCTGCAGCAACTGCGGCCACGAAGAACCCCTCTTCGGCCACGGTGGCGGAGAACGCATCGCCGAGGAATACGACACAACGCTCCTTGGCCAGTTGCCTCTGCACATGACTATCCGCGAACAGACTGACGGCGGCACCCCGTCCGTGGTCGCCGAACCGGACTCGGAAGTTGCCCGACGTTACCGGGATATTGCCCGGAGGGTTGGGGCAGAGCTGTCTACCAGAGAGCGGAACCTGAGCGGGTCAATTTCCAGCGTATCGGTGACCGAGCACTAATACCGGATTTTGGGCTTGCTGAACCTCACTGCGGAGATCGTTCGCAGTTGCGGGAATCACTGACCAAAAATTTCGAAGGCCAGGGATGGCCTGAGAGAAGCGCACATGGATGTGCTTGTAGCGGTTTTTGGTCAGTGATTTCCGCGACTGCAGCCCCCGAGTCTGAGAGATTGACGGGCTTCGACAGACACCTCGGTAACGGGTAAACTACGGCGTCAATTTTTCCCAGTGGATACGAGACCTTCACCCATGAGCATCAAATCCGATAAGTGGATTCGCCGGATGTCCGCAGAACACGGCATGATCGAGCCCTTCGAGGCCGGCCAGGTCCGTGAAACCGAAAAAGGCCGTGTCATCTCCTACGGCACCTCCAGCTACGGCTACGACGTACGCTGCAGCAACGAATTCAAAATCTTCACCAACGTCCACTCAGCCACCGTCGACCCTAAAAACTTCGACGACAACAGCTTCGTGAACTACACCGGTGACGTCTGCATCATCCCGCCGAACTCCTTTGCCCTGGCGCGGACCGTAGAATACTTCCGCATCCCCCGCAGCGTACTCACCATCTGCCTGGGCAAATCCACCTACGCGCGCTGTGGCATCATCGTCAACGTCACACCACTGGAACCCGAGTGGGAAGGGCAGGTCACCCTGGAATTCTCCAACACCACCAACCTGCCAGCCAAAATCTACGCCAACGAAGGTGTGGCCCAGATGCTGTTCTTCGAGTCCGATGAAATCTGCGAAACCAGCTACAAGGACCGGGGCGGCAAATACCTTGGCCAGACCGGCGTTACGTTGCCGAAAACATGAGGAAATCCTGCCGATTTCCTGAGCAATACCGGAGGCTGACTTGAACGCCAATCAGTTTCTCAAAGCGGTCTCACAACTCCAGGGCTGGCGGGAATGTGCCTTCCTGCTGGCGCTGGCCGAACGCTCGTTCCCGAATTACGCCCTGTTTGCAGATGCCGTGGAGCTGAAAACCGGTGCCAAGATGCGCCAGCTCATGGACCTGGCCTGGGACATGCTGCAGAAGGATGCCTCGGAAGCCGCTATACCGCAATTACTGGCGAAGCTGGAAGCCCTGTCCCCGGACGTGAACGCCTACGATGCCTACGGAGTCTACCCGGCATTTGATTTCTGCCAGCTGCTGGAGCAGGCACTGCTGAACCGGCTCAACCCCGGAAAACACCGGGCAACCGAAGCTTCCGGAATCGCCACCACCACGGTTATGAACTTCGTGGAAATGTCCGAAGGCGAAGATCTCGACGAGGACGAACTGGTCAGGTTGTTGGACCAGCACCCGCTCATGAAAGAAGACAAGGCGTTCCAGCGGGATCTGGTGCTTGACCTCAAGCGACAGCGTACACCCACCAGTCAGTTTGTCGAGCGACTGCGCCAGCAAGCCGTCAACGACGGCGTGAGCAACCTGGGCGTCTCCCTCGGAGACTAGCCGGCGGTTGCCCAGCTCCTGTCCTACACTGAATCCGTAACCCCCTGTTGAATTTGGGAAGCCTCATGAAACTTTCAGCTTTTGGTCGGAAATTCACCGCCGATGCCGGCATTACCTCATTGATGGATGACCTGGGTAATGCGCTGGCCTCCGGTGACGACATGATCATGATGGGAGGCGGCAACCCGGGGCACATTCCCGAGATTCAGCAGAGGGTTCAGGAAATACTGGCGACTATCTGTCAGACGCCCGCAGATATGCGCCGGCTAGTGGGAATCTACGATCCGCCCCAGGGCGAAAAGCAGTTCATCGCGTCCCTGGCGGATTTGCTCAACCGCGAGTATGGCTGGGGGCTCAAGCCCGAGAACATTGCGCTCACCAATGGCAGCCAGGCTGCCTTCTTCATGCTCTTCAACATGTTCGGAGGAGAATACGGCGACGGCCTGCGCAAACACATCCTGCTGCCGCTGGCGCCGGAGTACATCGGTTACGCGGACGCCGGCATTGAGCCAGGCCTGTTCCACGCCGTACAGCCGGATATCTCGTTTACCGATGCCCATGAGTTCAAGTACCGGGTGGATTTTGACGCGGTCGAGGTGACCGGGGAAACCGGCGCAATCTGCGTATCCAGGCCCACCAACCCGACGGGCAACGTCATCACCGATGAAGAACTGGCCAGGCTCGAGCAACTGGCTCGCCAGCACGACGTGCCGCTTATTGTGGATGGCGCCTATGGCACTCCGTTCCCGAACCTGCTGTTTGTGGATGCCACGCCGACCTGGAACGACCAGATCATCCTGTGCCTGAGCTTGTCCAAGCTTGGTTTACCGGCAGCTCGCACCGGTATTGTTATTGCCTCTGAACCGGTGATCAAGGCGCTTTCCGGGATCAATGCGATTATGAATCTGGCCACCGGCAGCTTTGGCGCCATGCTGGCGGAGCCTCTGGTGCGTTCTGGAGAGATTCTTTCCCTGAGCCGGGATGTGGTGTGCCCATTCTACAAGGCCAAGATGGAGAAGGCCGTGGCCGCTTTCCGGGAAGCCATGGGTGAAGACAGCTGCCACTGGTATGTCCACAAGCCCGAGGGCGCCATGTTCCTGTGGTTGTGGTTCCCGGATTTGCCGATCAGCAGCCTGGAACTCTATCAGCGTCTCAAGGCCAGGGGCGTGTTGGTGGTTTCCGGTCATTACTTTTTCCCGGGCTTGCCGGATGAAGACTGGAAGCATCGCCATGAGTGCCTGCGGGTGACCTACTCACAGGATGATGACAGGGTTGCGGAAGGTCTGCGTATTATCGCGGATGAGGTCAAAGCGGTGTGGGCCGCCCACAACGGCTAGCGGCGGATTTCTGCGTCATCAATCCTGATTTCGTAACGGCTGCCGTCGGGCTCAACCTGTAGCAGCCGGACCAGCAGGTATTCCTGGTCGGGGGCGAACCACATAAGGGTCTGGCGTTTGCTGTCGTCGTCACGGACTTTCTCGGCCTTGAGAGTCATCATCTCGCCCTGGTCGGTTTGCAGGGTCTCTTCGTCAATCACTGCAAAACGGTCAGTGTCGTAATCGCCCTTGTCGATGACGCGGTACTCCATTTCCCTTTTGCCCGCGCGTATATCCTGATGAAGCTGGAGTTGATGGCCCATTGGGTCCAGTGTCCCGTCCTCCAGTTCCAGTGAGAACCTGTCCCCTTCATGGTGACCGCTTGCAACCCGGTTGTCCCAGTCAAAATCGATAGCCTCCTTGCGATCCCTGATCAGAAAACCCGACAGTTTATAGCGATACTTGAGAGGGATAACCCGGTTGTTTTCCCATCGCAGGATCAGGGATTCCTCAATATCCGCAATGAATGAGTCAACGTCGGTCCTATAGATCCAGGTGCCGTCATCCCGTTCAGTCAGACTTCGGGTGGCGCTGCCGCTGAGGGAGATGCCTTTGTCCATGGACGCGTTGTAGCTGGCTTTCAGCGGCAGGAGAGGGGGGTAATCAAATGCCTGGGCGCGGGTTTGCTGCTGCGGACTTTCGGTTTCACCCTGCGGCTCGTCTGCCAGGGCGGGGGTTTGGGAGAAGGTCAGTGCCGCGCAGGTAATGATGGCGGCGGGGAATCTGACCAAAAGGGACGCAGTCATGGTGTCGCTCCTGTTGCGCAAGGCTACATGATCTCGTCAGTGTAGCCCGCCTGGCCACAAGGGAGGGTGACAATCTGTTTAGTGTACGACCCTTTCGTCGGGAAGTCGCATGGGTTTGTTCAGCAGTTCGCCGTCAAACAGGACGTAGTCTGTACCCAGTTGGATACGCCCTTCGCAGAACCAGCGAACCACGATCGGGTACAACAGGTGTTCTTTCTCCTGGACTTTCTCCGCAAGGGAGTCGGCGGTGTCATCCGGATCGATCGTGACCTCGGCCTGGGCGATCACCGGGCCGCCATCCAGTTCTTCCGTGACGAAGTGGATGGAAACGCCGTGAACTTTGTCGCCGGCATCCAGTGCGCGCTGATGAGTATTCAGCCCGGTGTATTTGGGAAGCAGGGAGGGGTGGATGTTCAGCATTGTGCCCCGCAATGCCCGCACAAAATCGGTGGTCAGGATGCGCATGAAGCCGGCCAGGACGACAAGATCCGGGTTGTGGCGACGGATCTCAGCCATCAGCGCGCCGTCAAACTCTTCCCGTGATCCGTAATCCTTGTGGTTCACCACGAAGGTGTCGATGTTGGCCTGGGCAGCCCGCTCCAGTGCAAATGCCTGCGGGTTGTTGCAGCCAACCGCCACAATTTGTCCCGGGAAGTCCCGTTCGCGGCTGGCATCAATCAACGCCTGAAGGTTGGTGCCGCTGCCAGAGGCGAGAACCAGGATACGGGGCTGAGGTGCTGGATCGGCATTCATTCTGCAAGCATTCCCGGAGCATAGCGGACAACGGATTTCGCCGTTGTATCGCCTGCGCTTTCGATGATGCCAATCTGCCAGGCCTTTTCACCCATGGAGGTGAGCGTATCGAGAGCGAGGTCCTTCTGGTTCGCCGGCACACAGACAATCATGCCCACGCCGCAGTTAAAGGTGCGGTACATTTCCTCGCTGGCAACGCCACCGGCATCCTGCAGCCACTGAAATACGGGCGGCAGCGTCCAGCTTGCGGTATCAATTGCCGCGATGGAGCCGTCCGGCAGCACCCTGGGAATATTCTCCGGCAGGCCGCCACCGGTAATGTGTGACAGGGCCCGGACATCCACTTCACGGAACAGCTGAAGCAGGTTTTTAACGTAAATGCGTGTCGGGGCCATCAGCGCTTCGGCCAAGGTGCCGTCACCCATGGTCTGATTCAGGTCGACCTTGCTGACCTCGATGATCTTGCGAATCAGCGAATAGCCGTTTGAGTGCGGGCCTGACGACCCCAGCGCGATAAGCACATCGCCATTCTGTACCCGGCTGCCATCAATAATTTCGCTGCGCTCGGCAACACCCACACAGAAGCCGGCCAGGTCATAGTCGTCACCTTCGTACATACCCGGCATTTCAGCGGTTTCACCGCCAACCAGCGCACAACCCGCCTGTTCGCAGCCTTCACCGATACCGGCCACCACCTGGGCAGCGACATCGACGTTCAGCTTGCCGGTTGCGTAGTAATCGAGGAAAAACAGGGGCTCGGCGCCACCGACCACAAGGTCGTTCACGCACATGGCAACAAGATCAATACCGATGCTGTCGTGCTTTTGCAGTTGCATGGCCAGCCGCAGTTTGGTGCCAACGCCGTCAGTGCCTGATACCAGTACCGGCTCACGGTAACCGGCGGGGATGGAAACCATGGCGCCAAAACCGCCCAGCCCCCCAAGCACTTCCGGACGGCGGGTACGGGCAGCCGTGTCCTTGATGCGGTTAACGAGTTCGTTACCTGCGTCGATATCAACGCCGGCATCGCGATAGGTAAGGGAGGGCTTCTGTTCGCTCATGGTGTGCTTAACCGTTTTGGCCAGTGGGTCAGGCGGCGGATTTTAACAGGTGAGAGGTGGCGCTCCAAATTGATTTTCCGAAATCCCCGTTAGCTACTCACGACTCGGGCCATGGTGTATCCTATGCGCCATTCAGGCGAATTGCAGGGTGTTTCATGTCATTATCAGGACGAATTTCGACACGGGCAACGCGAATGATTCGGTGGGTTCTGCCGATTGTCGGCACACTGGTGGCGCTGGCGTCCTTTCCCGCTGGTGCGGTGACGGTGACCGGATTGTATTCCGTTGAGGTTCCCGTGGCCGGATCTCAGCCAGGCCAGCTGAAGCAGGGATATGCCGACGGCCTCGAAAAGGTATTTGTTCGGGTATCCGGGGGCAGCGATATTCTGAGTTACGACGGAGTGCAGGCGCTTCTTGCGGATGCCGAGTCATTGCTCCAGTCCTATCAGGTGCTGCGCCGTCAGGAGGGCGATCGCCTGCGGATGAGTTTCGGGGCAGTGGGCGTCAACCGCGCTCTGGCCTCGATCGACGCTCCGGTATGGGGAGCGAACAGGCCGCTGACCCTGGCCTGGGTCGCGGTGGAAGAGCGGGGCTCCCGTTCGTTGCTGACCGCCTCTGATGGCGGCAGTGACAGCCGCTGGTCGGAAGCGTTTCGGCAGGCCGCTGCGGACCGGGGTTTGCCGCTTAATTTCCCGCCACGGTCGAAGGCGAATGATCGTGAGCTGCTGTCCGATATCTGGGGGCAATTCACCGGCAGAGTGAAATCCGCGTCCGAACGTTTCGATCACGATTTGATGGCGCTGGTTCGGGTGAACCGCTCGGGTAATCAGTGGCGTGCGGGCTGGATTTTTGACGGCATGGGCATGGATGAGGGTGAGCAGTCCGTGACCGCAGGCAGTGAGCGAGAGCTGGCAGACAAGGTAGTTGGTCTCTGGGCTGACGCGTTTGCCAGCCGCTACGCCGTCGCTGCTGGCGATGTGGGGGATTTGCCGCAGGTCGAGATTGTTGTTCGGGGTGTGGGCACGCTGCAGGATTACGGCAATATCATCAACGTGCTTGATGATCTGACCCCGGTGCAGGACGTCGACGCATCCCGGGTGGCCGGTGATCAGCTCACCCTCAGGGTTGCGTTTTCGGGTGAACTGGAGCAGTTGCGTGAATACATTGCGCTGGATACGCGCTTTGTTCCATTATCCGAGTCGGAAGTGGTGAATAGCGCGCTTTCCGAAGAGCCCTCTCCGGAGCAGGTCCCGGAAGCGACCACTGACCAGGCGGTGGAGGAATCCCCGGATGCTATGTCTGATCCGCTGTTTGCCTACCAGCCGCTGCTGGGGGACGCAGAAGAATCCGAAGAAGCCTTTGAATCGCTGTACGAAATTCTCCATTATCGCTGGCAGCCAGCCTCGGTGATCAGTTCGGATGATTCCGAGTAATCCAAGGGGAGAGGGAGCCTGCTAATGTCAGAACGGTGGCGCTGGATACCCAATGCCCTGACGTTTTTGCGCTTCGTGCTGATTATTCCTTTCGCCGCCGCGCTGTTGGCGATTGAATACCGCTTGGCTCTGGGAATATTTCTCCTGGCCGCCGCCACGGATGCCTTTGATGGTTTCCTGGCCCGCCAGTTCAACTGGAAGTCCAGGCTGGGGGCCATCGCGGACCCGCTGGCGGACAAGGCTTTGCTTATTACCGCCTACCTGATGCTCACATTGACCGGGGTGCTGCCATTATGGCTTTTTGCCCTGGTCCTCGGGAGAGATCTGCTGATCGTTATTGGTGGACTGGCTTTCCACTACGGCGTCGGACGCTTCGAAATGGAGCCCAGCATTCCGGGAAAATTCAATACTCTGGTCCAGATACTGGTGGTGCTTGCTATCATTGTACTGCTGGCGGGGCTGCCGATGCCGATACCTCCATGGGTAATGGAAGCCGGCATTCTGCTGGTTGCGTTTTCAGCGGTTGTCAGTGGTGGGCACTACCTGGTTGTCTGGGGTGGCCGGGCCTGGAGGGCAAAGCGGCAGTGAGTTCGTCACAGATGACTCTGGGAGTCAAACTGCGGGATGACGCAAGGTTTGACAACTTTCATGGCGACCGTAACGCCGTGGCGGCAAACCGCCTGGAGGCGATCTGTCGTCAGGTCGCCCGTGTGCCTGTCGTGGTGGTGTGCGGTGATGCGGACACGGGTAAAAGCCATTTGTTGCAGGCAGCCTGTCATTTCATGGAGAGCCATGAGGAGGCATCGGTTTGCGTCAGTATCCAGGAATTGTTGCCGTTTGGGCCAGAAGCCCTGTCTGGGCTTGAGAACCAGGCGCTGATCTGTCTTGATGACGTTGATCTCATCGCCGGCCGGGCCGATTGGGAAGAGGCTGTTTTTCACCTGTACAATCGCGTGTTGGACAACAACCACCTGTTGCTTGTCAGTTTATCGGAAGTACCCGGTTCCGTGCCGTTTGTATTGCCGGATCTGGTATCGCGGCTTACCCATGGTTTGCTGCTTCAGCTGGGCATCTACCGGGATGATGATCGTCTGAGGATCCTGATGGCCAGGGCGGAACAGCGCGGGCTGGTGATGGGTGATGATGTGGCCGGCTTTATTCTGCGGCGTGCACCACGCCGGCTGGGCGAGTTGCTGGGAATTCTCGACCGTCTGGATGAGAATTCCCTGCAGGCGCAGCGCAGGTTGACCATACCCTTCGTTAAATCGGTCATGGGCTGGTGAAGGGGCAACAGTATTCATAATAACGTCACGTGTACCGGGGCAGACAAATGGCGGGCTCCCGGATGCCACGGTCAGGGGGGAGAAATGAGACGAGTCGTTTTCAATCAGAAGGGTGGTGTCGGTAAATCCAGTATTACCTGTAACCTGGCGGCCATCAGTGCGGCCCGGGGCAAACGCACGCTGGTGGTGGACCTGGATCCCCAGGGGAATTCAACGCACTACCTGCTGGGCAAGCCGGCGGCGGATCTGAAGGATACTGTCGCGGACATGCTGGAGCAGACCGTGGCTTTCACGGTATTCAACCGCCGTCCGGACGAATTCGTTCATGCCTCTCCGTTCGACAACCTGTTTGTCATGCCTTCCAGTCCGGAGCTGGATTTTCTTGAGCGCAAGCTGGAGGCCAAGCACAAGATATACAAGCTCCGTGAGGCTTTGAAGAAGCTGGATGAGTCCTTCGATGCCATATACATCGATACCGCGCCGGCCCTGAACTTCTACACGCGTTCTGCATTGATTGCCGCCCAGCGGTGCCTGATTCCGTTCGATTGTGATGATTTCTCCCGTCAGGCGCTCTACAACATCCTTCATGAAATCCAGGATCTGCAGGAAGACCATAATGAGGATCTGGTTGTGGAAGGTATTATCGCCAATCAGTTTCAGCCGCGGGCGAGCCTGCCAAAGCAGCTTGTCCGTGAGCTGTTGGAAGAGGGCCTGCCAGTGCTTCCGGTGCGTCTGTCCAGTTCCGTCAAAATGAAAGAGTCACACCAGAGCCGGCAGCCACTGATATACATGGCCCCAAAACACACGTTGACCAGACAGTACGAAGACCTGTTCCGGATCCTTCACGGAGAGACCGTGGAGCTGGAACCGCTTGCGGACTGATCGCGGAGGGGGTATGCCACAATCAACCGCTCACGGGCAGATTGGAGAAGTCGCGGACAGTCTGCTCAGAATAGAAGTAGAGCTTAGGCGTATTGGCGTATGGGAAAATCAGCCGCCGTCCCCGGAGGCATTCCAGAGCACGCAGCCGTTCTGCGTCGATACGCTGGAGTTTACGCAGTGGCTGCAGTTTGTGTTTGTCGCCAGGCTGAAAATCCTGATCGAGAGTGATCACCCCCTGCCGGCGGTATCCGGTATTGCGCCCATGGCGGAAGAGCATTTCCGAGGGCGCCCCGAATCCGGTGAGGGGCTGATCCGGGAGCTCGAGACCATGGACCGGTTATTGTCCGGGGAGGGCTGACGAGGTCTTATTCCAGGCGCATGGACAGATCAATGGCCCTGACGTCCTTGGTTAGCGCGCCAATCGAGATGTAATCCACGCCGGTCTCCGCAACAGGCACCAGGGTGTTGGCGTTGATGCCTCCGGATGCTTCGAGTTTCGCCCTGCCAGCAGTGATGGTCACTGCCTTGATCATGTCCTCCATAGAGAACTCGTCAAGCATGATGATATCGGCGCCTGCGTCCAGTCCCTGCTGGAGTTCTTCCAGATTTTCGGTTTCCACTTCCACCGGGCGTCCGGGGGCAATCCGTCGGGCTTCACTGACGGCCCGGGCGATGGATCCACAGGCCGCGATGTGGTTTTCCTTGATCAGAAAGGCATCCCACAGGCCAATGCGATGGTTATAACAGCCTCCGCAGCTGACCGCGTACTTCTGTGCCAGGCGCAAGCCGGGCAGCGTCTTGCGGGTATCCAGTAGTTTTACTCCGGTGTGGGCAACCTGATCCGCAAACGAGGCGCACGCCGTTGCCGTTCCCGAGAGGGTCTGCAGCCAGTTCAGAGCCGCCCGCTCTGCGGTCAGCAAGCCCCTGGCCGGCCCCTGAAAGCTGAACAGGACGCTGTCTGGCTCCGCGTGGTCGCCGTCCTGCACATTCCATGTCAGCTCAAGGGTCGGATCCACCTGGCGGAACACCTCGTCGACCCACTGGCGCCCGGCGATCACCGCTGATTCACGGGTAATGACGCGCCCGGCGCTGATTTTGTCAGCTGGAATGAGCTGTGCCGTGATATCGCCGTCACCAATGTCTTCCCGCAGACTGTGTGCGACGGATTCAACGCGGGATTGGCGAAGCAGTTCGGCTGGAATCATGATAGCTGTCCGGTAGAAGAAGGTTATCGAATCGGGTTTGGTATCTGTGGCGTGATTCTAAAGCCCGGCAGCGAATTCGCCAAACGGAAGGTCGCTGGCTGCTAGAATGTGAACTGCATCTCCTGGTCACAAAAGGTGACAAAATCTGACACAAGGTGACGTTGAAACGACATAAGATGTGAAGTGGAATAAAGCCCGATTCGTTTGCCAGTCAATACCCGGAGCAGCCAAATGGCGCAGGATAGCAAGGTGGTCAGTTTTTCATCCCGGAAGCCCGGAGGCCGGTTTGCCTTGCCTCAGGCCCTGGTGAGGCTACGTGACGCATCGGGGCACTCCCTGAAATCTGTGTTGGCCGGTTTCTTTGACCGAGCGGACGATGCGCTGTTCGAGCTCGCGGACAAAGCCGGCTCCAATCAGGACCAGACCGCCTATTTTGATGCGATGCGGGAGTTGCGGTTACGCCGCAAGTTAATGACCGTTTCCATCCTCCAGCATGTGAGCAGGGCATTTAACGATATCGGCAAGTTTAATCCCGATAACGCCGGTGGCAGTCTGGAAGACGTGGACCAGGATTCTCTGAGCCTGGTCGATCATTCGGAGCTGGAGCAGCGCGTGGCCATTGAGAATCTGGTCAACAAACTGCGCAACAGGCATGCCGAGGCCATTCGGATGCTCAATGCCCGGGTGGGTCACCTGATGCCCTCCGTTTCCCTCACCAACAGCCAGATGCCCCTAAGCCCGGAAGTGATCTGCGGTGGTCTGGGGGAAGCCTGCTCGGACCTGGACATCGATATTCGCGCCAAGCTGGTGGTTCTTAAGCTTTTTGACCGCCTGCTGGCGGATACGCTTGGCGAACTCTACCAGGACGCCAATCGCACCCTGATTGATGAAGGCGTGCTGCCAGACATGAAGCGCCCGCCCGCGGGCCATCGTACAGGGAATCGTTCCCCGCAGACGTCTGATGTGTCTCGTTCGTCTGGCAGGGCGGACACCGGTGGAGCTGAGGAGGGTGCGACAGGCGGGACCGGGGCAACCGCCGGTCAGACCGGTGGGACCTTCTCCGAGCTGAGCGCGCTGTTACATCAGGGGCGCGATGACGGCGGCCAAACCGTGGCCGGGGGGCAGGGGTTTCTCGATACGAACCACCTGATGGCGAGGCTCAACGCGATCCAGTCACTACCTGGAGAATGGACGCAGGGGCGTGTGGTGTCCCTGGGTGAGCAATTGCAACCCGTGCTCAGGGCCGACAATGGCCGGTCCTATGTTGTCGGTCAGGTGGACAGCGATGTGATCAACCTGGTGTCCATGCTGTTTGATTTCATTCTGGAAGACCGTCAGTTGCATCCGGCCATGAAGGCGTTGATTGGTCGGTTGCAGATTCCGGTGCTGAAAGTTGCTCTTAGCGACAAGAACTTTTTCAACCGTGGCGGCCATCCGGTTCGCAAGTTGCTCAATGAGCTGGCGATGTCTGCGATTGGCTGGACCGAGAAGCAGGGCCGTCAGCGCGATCCCTTGAGGGAGAAAATCGAGTCCGTGGTTGACCGGGTGCTGAACGAGTTCACCGACAATGTGGATCTGTTCAGTGAGTTATTGACGGACTTCAACCATTTCATGGACCTTGATCGCAGGCGCAGAGATCTGGTGGAGCAGCGTCTGCGGGATGCGGAGGAAGGGCGCGCAAAACAGGAGCGTGCGGCCGAGTCGGCTCATCAATTGCTGGCTGAGGTGACAGCCGGACGGGTATTGCCTGAGCCGGTCGACAATTTGCTGAAAGAAGCCTGGAGCAAGTATCTGCAGTGGAAGGTGCTGCGGGAAGGTGAAGACAGTGAGAACTGGGCCGCTGCTGCAGAATTGACGCGCAAACTGGTGTGGAGTGTGGATCCGCAGCCGGTAACTGACAATACACGTACCGAGTTGCTGCGGGCGATTCCATCCATTGTGGATGACCTGCGCCATGCGTTACAGGAAATTTCCTGGGACCCGTTTGCCACTGACGCGGCGATCCGCGACCTTGAGCTTGCGCATGTTGATGTCTTCCAGCAACTGGTAACGTCAAGGGTGTCACCCTCATCCGAGGAGTCTCCCGAGGAAGTCACAGAGGTTGCTGCTGTCGAGCAGACTCAGCCTGCTGAGGCTGAGTCTGAAGTGGTAGAGAGGGCCGATATCCAGCTGCCTGAGCCGGCGCCGGCTGAAATCCTGCCCGATACTGAGAATACTGACGCGCAGGCGACATCTGAACCAGAGATCGAGCAGGCCTGGCTGGACCGTGCGGATAGCCTGCGGGTTGGCTCCTGGATTGAACTGGCCCGGGAAGGCGTCAAAACCCGTTGCAAGCTGGCGGCGTTCATCAAGGCGACGGGTAAGTATATTTTCGTCAACCGCAGCGGCGCCAAGGTGGCGGAGTACCACCGGGAATCCCTGGCGCAGGCGATGGCTTGCGATGAAATTACCATGCTCGACGATGGCCTGATTTTTGACCGTGCGCTGGAATCCATCATTGATAACCTGCGAAGCAGTCGCAAGGACTGACCCGTCGTAGCAACCCGGGCAACTTTGTGCTTCAATCAGCTGAGATATCAACAGCGACAAACCTGCTGGATTTACCTTGCCTGACTCGATTCAAAGCCAGAATGCCATAACCTGCACCCAAGCTTCCATTGACCATTTGCGCCGCACCGGTCGAATGTCCGGAGTGCGCTGGTGCCCATCTCCCAATTTCGGGCCAAGGCCCGAAGACGCTGATATATCCCTGCTGGTTGTTCATAACATCAGCCTTCCGCCGGGTCAGTTCGGTGGAGACGCGATTGAACGTTTTTTCTGCAATTGCCTGGATACTTCGGAGCACCCGTATTTTGAAACCATTGGCGAACTCAAGGTGTCGGCCCACGCTCTGATTCGGCGGGACGGCAGTGTGGTTCAGTTTGTCAGCATGCTGGAGCGTGCATGGCATGCCGGTCGCTCCTGTTTTGACGGGGAAGAGGAGTGTAACGACTTTTCCATTGGTATAGAGCTGGAAGGCGCCGATGACATTCCCTACACGCCTGAACAGTATCGGCGCCTGGCGGAGCTTTCGGCCCTGATCATGCGGGCTTGGCCGAAAATCACCGGTGATCGTATTACCGGCCACAGCGATATCGCGCCAGGCCGAAAGACGGATCCCGGTCCCGCCTTTGACTGGGATCAATATCGCCACCAGCTGGCCACATTGGAAGCAACCATACGAGGGACCCGCTAATGGTACTGGTGGTGTTTCTGCTTGCATGGCTGGTCCGTCGGCGGCTGGATCTGTCCGGTGCACTGTCTGGTGATCGACTTTGGCGTGCCTGGTTTCAAGCGGGTTGGTCGGCCGAGGCTGGTCATGAAGGGGGGATTCGTTGGGGACTGGTGCGGGTTGTGGTGCCCGCATTGTTGCTGTCAGGGTTTGTCTGGTTGGCGGCGGCCGAGGGCTGGCGGATGGCGGCTTATCCACTGGAGTTCCTGTTGCTGGTACTGCTGATGGGGGCGCCGGGATGGAAGCCGTTACTCAGGGCCTACAGCGAGGCCTGGAGCAGAGGGGACATGCAGGCCGCCTGGCATCACATCAAGGATTGCCTGCCAGCGGATGAGCGGGGCCAGGCGATATCACCGGATGAAATGCACATGGCCCTGTCGAAACAACTGATCGTCACGCTGTTTGAGCGGTTCTTTCTTGTGGCCTTCTGGTATGTGGTGGGTGGTATTGGTCTGGCTTTCCTGGCGAGAGGGCTGGTGGCATTGCAGGAACAATGGCCCCAGGCGGCTGCGCGCCCCAGATTCGCCCGCATCGCTGGATGGGTCAGTTGGATTCCGGCCAGATTGCTGGCTTGTACCTTTGGCCTGGCGGGAGATCTCGCCGGCTGGTTGAAGGCGGTTAGAGGCGTGCTGTTTACACTCGGGCCGGCAACCGACCGTGTGCTGATTCAGGCGGCCAACGGCGCGTTGACCGGATATGCACTGGACCCCGCACGATTCTCCAGGGTGCATCCGGATGAGTGGACGGCATTCGGGGGCAGGAGCCTGGGGGCCATTCGTGATTTGCTGAACCGAAGCATGCTGGTATGGGTTTGTGGCATTGCTCTGTTGGTTATCGCCGGAGTGGTTTGACGCTTCGATTTTGAGGAACGTGACAGGCTGACAACAAAAGCACTAAAGTTTTTAAGACTTTAGTCGACAACATAAAAAAGAATAAAACATTTTTCCAAAGAAGCACCGTGCGGGGCCAAATGTGAACCAATTAATCAAACCTGCAGTTGCGCTGATGAACCGGCTGCCGATGTTCTACAAGTTCAGTCTGATCAGTGTGTTGTTCCTGCTCCCCATCGTCGGCCTGTCCTGGCTGGTTATCAGCGAACTGAACCGCTCGGTGGAAACCATGACCCGGGGCGTGGAAGGCCTCGACCAGCTGGAACAGGTGAATCATCTGCTGGATGCCGCCTTTGATTACCGGGATTATCGGGCGCCGGGCAAAGTCCGGGATGAAGCCGAACTCCTGTCAAGGTCCGACGAAGCCGCCGAAACCATCAGCCGTATTCTGGAAGACCTGGCCTCCCGCGAGCTGGCGTTTGACACGGCCGGTAACTGGAACCAGCAGATAGTCCAACTGCAGGAAGAGTGGCAGGCACTCAGAAATTCAGACAGCTATCAGGGCAACCTGGATCCACAGTTCAAGTATTACCAGGAGTTCGTTCAGAAAGTACGGGCTATGTTGTCCGCTACCATTGAAATCTCCGGTCTCGGCCAGGACGCCTCCCGGGATAACCAGTTATTGCTCGGTCTGGTGAGGGAATCCCTGCCGGAAGCCCGGCATGTGATTGGTCGTGCCAGGGCATTTGGCACTTTCGCACTGGTCGATGGGCAGGTGGGTTACAACCTGAGCGATGGTCTGAACGAGATTTACGATGCGCTGACCAACCGGGCTTCTTTGCTGGCGCCAGCCTTGTCAGTGGCTCAGAACGCTTCACCGAGACTGGCGGAAGAGGCGGGCAACACGGTTGAAAGTATCGGCAATGGTCTGGCCGTGGTTCGAGACGAGCTGGACATCAATATCATCACCCCGATGCGGCTGGAAATGCCCTGGCGGGAATTTGATGCCCTGGTGGCTGCAGAGTTAGCGCATTACGATGCCCTCACTGGCGTTATTTTCGACGTGGTGGGCGACAACCTGAGCGCCAGGCTGGAAGGCGAGATCCGTCAGAGGCAACTGATCATCGTAGCACTGGTTATTGTCCTGCTGGTGGTGGTTTACCTGTACATTGGTTTCTTCATGTCGGTACGTACGGCCATCAACCGCTTCAGCGAAGCCGCCCGTATGGTCGCCGCCGGCGATATGACCGCTCACATCCAGCTTGATAACCGTGACGAACTCGGTGAGCTGACTACCGAGTTCAACAACATGACCGACCGTATCGCCGAACTGGTTCGGTCGGTCAGCCGTACGACCTCCGATGTTGATCAGCAGGCCACCCGGGTGAAAGACACGGCGTCCGCCAACAGTGAGGCCGTGGCTCGCCAGATGGATGAGTCCGGGCAGATCAACGAAGCGATGAATCAGATGGTGGAAGCGGTCCATGAGGTTACGGAGAGCGCTCACCGTGTGTCTGACAGCGCCGGAACGGCAGAGCGTGACACCGAATCTGGTCGTCAGGTGGTGGCGGATACCGTGCAAACCATCAATAGACTGGCGACGGAGATTTCCGGAGCAGTGGATGTTATCAATCGGGTCAGTGCGGACAGTGACAACATCAGCCAGGTGTTGGTTGAGATCAAGGCCATTGCCGAGCAGACCAACCTGTTGGCGCTTAACGCAGCGATCGAAGCCGCCCGTGCCGGAGAGCAGGGCCGTGGCTTTGCGGTAGTGGCGGATGAAGTCCGCTCACTGTCCCAGCGAACCCACAAATCCACCGAAGAAATCGAGAGCATGATTTCCCGCCTGCAGAGTGGCGTAAAGGATGCGGTTGCCGCGATGACCAACAGCCATGAGGTGACGGAAACCACGGTTCGCAAATCCTCGGAGGTCACCGAAGCGCTGGATCGTATCGCCGGCGGTATTTCTACCATCGTGGATATGAGCCACCAGATTGCCCAGGCGGCGGAGGAGCAGTCGGCGGTTGCCCGGACCGTGAATGCCAACGTTGAACAGATCGGTGTGTTGGGCCGGGAAACCGCGGACAACGCCGAGCAGACCCTGGGGTCATCCCGCCAGATGTCGGAGCTGACGGCGTCACTTCAACGGCTGGTCGAGGCGTTCAAGGTCTGATCGGCAGGGTCCGGCCTCAAAGGCCGGACTTGTTCTGCTCCCACAGAATCTCTTCTCCGCCGTTCCGGCGGGCCAGCACCCTGGCAATCACGAACAGCAGGTCTGACAGTCGGTTGAGGTACTGTCGTGCCGCGGCATTGATGGAGTCCTCATGGCTGAGGGCTACCACGACCCGCTCAGCCCTGCGGCATACGGCGCGGGCCAGATGGCACTGGGCTGCCTCCGGTGTGCCGCCGGGCAGTATAAAATTCTTCAGTGGCGGCAGGTCGTCGTTGTGCTGGTCCAGGGTCGTTTCCAGCCATTCAATGTGTTCTTTTCCGATCATCTGGCTGCCTGGAATGGCGAATTCGCCGCCCAGATCAAACAGGTGGTGTTGTATCCGCCGGAAGGTCTCAATCAGGTTGTCACCGGCATCCAGGCACTCAATCAGCTGGCCAAGGTGGCAGTTCAGCTCATCGACGGTTCCCATGGCCTCAACCCGTTGTGCGTTCTTGGCAATGCGGTTGCCGTCGGCCAGGCCGGTAGAGCCATCGTCGCCGGTTCTGGTATAGATCTTGGAAAGGCGGTTGCCCATCAGGTTGCTCCTGGAGTATCCGGTTGAGGTTCTTGCTGTGTATCTGTTCGGAGTTTTACCTGCTCCGTCAGCATTTGGTTCACTGGCACCGCAAGGTTGTGGGCACCTGCCCGGCTGACAATGTAGCCGTTGATGTAGTCGATTTCCGTCGGTTTGCCCCGGCGCACATCACTGCACATGGATGAGGTGTTCTTCGCGGTTTTCCTGGCAACGGCTTCTATCTGCGACTCCATGTCCTCCGGGGAACGGGACGACAGGCCCTCATGATGCATCACGTCAGCCAGTTCAAGGCACAGTTGCCGGATGGTGTCCCGGAACAGCGGGGCGTCGAGGATGTCTCCGTTGGCGCAATCGAGAATGGCGGTATAAGGGTTGATCCCGGCATTGATGATCAGCTTGCCCCAGAGCCGTTCGAGGATATTTGGCTCTTCATGGATGATCAGTCCTGAGGTTTTCAGTTGATTGACGACGCTGGTAACGAGTGATGGCGCGCTGTGTGTCAGGGCGCCAATCCAGGTTTCTCCCTGGCCGGCATGAACCGTGGTCTGGCTATCCGGGCGATTGGCGCCTTCCGTTGTGCTGGCGGCCATGATGGGGCGATTCGGCCATCGTTCAGCCACTGCCTGCTGGCTGCCCATACCGTTCTGGAACAATACCACGGGCACAGTCGGTTTCAGGTTTGGGAGCGTGGTTTCGAGTGCACCCAGCGTATCACCCGCCTTGGTGGTGACGATCAGCGTATCGGGGGATTGGGCGCTCCAGTCCAGTGAGGGCACGGTGATCGGATAGTAGTGCCCGTGCCCGTCCTGAAAGCGGTAGGTCAGGTCTGGTTCGTATTCATCCGGTGCATGCCGGCGAGGGATGAAAGCGGTTGTACCCTTGGGGAGCAGGGCGCCCCAGAGCCGGCCAAGGGATCCGGCCCCGAGAATGGCCACCAGGCCATTCCCGTTGCCGCTCTTTACTCGATGCTGGGCATCGGCCATGGCTTACATGGCCTCGATGTCAGCCCGCTGGTCACTGAGGCGGGTCAGGCTACCCTGCGCATCCCGCAGCTTTTCCTGTTCCTTTTCGACCACTTCGGCAGGAGCCTTGGCGGTGAACTTCTCATTGCCAAGCTTGCCTTCCAGGCGACCAATCTCTTTATGAAGGCGCTCCAGTTCCTTGTCCAGACGCTTGAGTTCGGCGTCCTTGTCAATCAGGCCGGCCATCGGCACAAGCACTTCCATTTCGCCGACCAGTTGCGTGGCGGACATGGGCGCTTTGTCGCCTTCGAACCATTCCAGGCTTTCCAGCTTGGCCAGTGAGCTGAGGAACTGGCGGTTGTCGTCCAGGCGGCGCTGGTCTTCCGCGTCTTTGCCGCGCAGCAGCACCGGGATTTTCTTGGCCGGAGAGATGTTCATCTCGCCGCGAATATTGCGGACGGCAACGATAACGCCTTTCAGCCATTCAATGTCCGCCGCCACGACCGCGTCCTGCTTGCTGCTGTCTGGCTGCGGGAAGGGCTGCAGCATGATGCTGTCACCGGTCTTGCCTGCCAGTGGCGCAATACGCTGCCAGATTTCCTCAGTAATAAACGGCATGATCGGATGGGCCAGGCGCAGGACGGCTTCCAGTACCCGCACCAGGGTGCGTCGGGTACCGCGCTTGGCTTCCGGACTGGCGCTGTCATCACTCAGTGCAGGCTTGGACAGTTCCAGGTACCAGTCGCAGTATTCGTTCCAGATGAATTCGTACAGGGCATGGGCCGCCAGGTCGAAACGGTATTGCTCCAGGTAGCGGGTGACGTCCTGCTCGCATTTCTGCAGTTCGCTGATGATCCAGCGATCCGCCAGGGACAGTTCCACCGGCTCGTTGTTGATGCCGCAGTCCTCGCCCTCGGTGTTCATCAACACGTAGCGGGCGGCATTCCACAGCTTGTTGCAGAAGTTGCGGTAGCCTTCCAGGCGCTTCATGTCCCAGTTGATGTCACGACCGGTGGTGGCCATGGCTGCCAGGGTGAAGCGCAGGGCATCCGTGCCGTGGGCGGTAATGCCTTCCGGGAATTCCTTTTTCGTGCGTTTGCCGATCTTTTCGGCCAGCTTGGGCTGCATCAGGTTGCCGGTGCGCTTCTCCAGCAGGTCGTCCAGGCCGATGCCATCGATCATGTCCAGCGGGTCGATGACGTTGCCCTTGGACTTGGACATCTTGTCGCCGTGTTCGTCGCGGATCAGGCCGGTGACATAGACGGTCTTGAACGGTACCTGCGGGGTGCCATCCTCGTTCTTCATGAAGTGCATGGTCATCATGATCATCCGGGCAACCCAGAAGAAGATGATGTCGAAGCCGGTTACCAGTACGTCTGTCGGGTGGAAGGTTTTCAGGCGTTCGGTGATTTCCGGCCAGCCCAGGGTGCCAAAGGTCCACAGGGCGGAGCTGAACCAGGTGTCGAGCACGTCGTCGTCCTGGTTCAGTGCCAGGTCGGCGGCGAGGCTGTACTTCTGGCGCACTTCTTCTTCACTGCGGCCGACATAGATATTGCCCTCGGCGTCGTACCAGGCGGGAATCCGGTGGCCCCACCACAGTTGGCGGGAGATGCACCAGTCCTGGATGTCCCGCATCCAGGCGAAGTACATGTTCTCGTACTGCTTGGGCACGAACTGGATGCGGCCGTCTTCCACCGCTTCGATCGCTGGCTTGGCCAGGGTCTTGGCGTCGGCGAACCACTGGTCGGTCAGCATGGGCTCGATGATCAGGCCTGAACGGTCACCGCGGGGGACGCTCAGCACGTGGTCTTCTTCGCGCTCCAGCAGGCCGGCTTCTTTCAGGTCCGCGACGATGGCTTTGCGGGCGTCTTCCCGGGTCAAGCCGGCGTAGGCGGCGGGCATGGTGCCATCGAGATCGTTGTTCTCGGTGCCGTCGCTGTTGAAGACTTCGGCCATGGCCCGGATGTTGGCATCCTGGGTCATGACGTTGATCATCGGCAGGTTGTTGCGTTTGCCAACGGCGTAATCGTTGAAGTCGTGGGCCGGGGTGATCTTGACGCAGCCGGAGCCTTTTTCCGGATCGGCGTGGTGGTCGGCGACTATCGGAATCTTGCGGTTTACCAGCGGCAGCATCACGTGTTTGCCGATCAGGTGCTGGTAGCGCTCGTCGTCCGGGTGTACGGCCACGGCGGTGTCACCCAGCATGGTTTCCGGGCGGGTGGTGGCGACGACGAGACAGTCTTTGCCGTCCTGGGTTTTGGCGCCGTCAGCCAGCGGGTAACGCAGGTGCCAGAAGAAGCCCTTTTCTTCCTTGTTCTCCACTTCCAGGTCGGAAATGGCGGTGTGCAGTTTCGGATCCCAGTTGACCAGGCGCTTGCCGCGATACACCAGGCCTTCGTCATACAGGCGGATGAACACTTCCTGTACGGCTTTGTAGAAGCCGTCATCCATGGTGAAGCGTTCGTTGTCCCAGTCTACGGAGTTGCCCAGGCGGCGGATCTGGCGGGTGATGGTGCCACCGGACTGTTCTTTCCAGTCCCAGATGCGTTTGATGAATTCTTCCCGGCCGAGGTCGTGGCGGGTTTTGCCTTCTTCGGCCGCCAGTTTGCGTTCGACGACCATCTGGGTGGCGATGCCGGCGTGGTCGGTGCCTACCTGCCACAGGGTGTTGTTGCCCTGCATGCGTTTGTAGCGGGTGAGGGTGTCCATGATGGTGTGCTGGAACGCATGGCCCATGTGGAGGCTGCCGGTGACGTTGGGCGGCGGGATGGCGATGCTGTAGGACTGGCCTTCACCGCTGGGGCGGAAGTACCCTTTGGATTCCCAGTTTTCGTACCACTGGCGCTCGATGTTTTCTGGCTGGTAGGTTTTTTCCATGGGTTTCTGCTGGTGACCGTTTGGTTGATTCACAAGGGAAAATTGAGACGCCTGATTATACATGCTCGCCCTCGCTGCGGCGAACCTCTGTATACACGTAGCTTGCTGATTTGGTGCCTTGCGGAGTCGGAACAGGCTTCCCAAAAACCGCTACAAGCACATCCA